>JBMZAL010000115.1:0-4690 GCA_049611325.1 Flavobacteriales bacterium | reverse complement strand
CGGTACCGCTTGAGGTCGCTCATCGAGCTGCGGTCCTCGTCGTCGAGGCGCACCCACACGCGCACTTCGTCGCGGCCGCGTTGCAAACGCTGCACCTCGCTCCCGAAGAAGCCCTGCCTCACTTGCGAAAGCAAAGACGCGCGTGTCATCCCAAGCTGGAAGGCCCTTGGCTTGGGCATGACTTCCAGCTCACGCAGCCCTTGCTGGTTGTTGTCGGTGACGTCTTTCAAATCCTCCCGCTGGAGCATGGCTGCCTTGAGGTCCTCCGTGGCCGCGGTCAACGCGCCCAAATCCGTGCCCAACAACGAGACCGACACAGGTCGGCCGAACGGTGAAAATGCGGCGAAACTGAGGTTTTCAGCACCGTAGACCGTCCCGACCTTTTCGCGCACCTTGGCGCTGATGTCCGTGGAACGCACGTTGCGGCGCTCCCCGTCCAGCAACTGCACGTTGAGGAGCCCTTTGTGTGCCGCAGGCCCGATGCGCTTGTCGACGGCGAGGATCACGTCCATGCTGTCCTCTCGGGCCGCCTTGAATTCTTCGTTCACCTCCCAGATTTGGGCTTCGATGGCATTGAGTTGGGCCAAGGTGACCTCCTCCCGAGTGCCACTGACCATGGACAAATTGACGGTCAGGTTGTCCCCTTCGATGAAAGGAAAGAAGGTGGTCTTCACCAGCCCGCTTCCAATCAAACCAGGAACGGTGATGAGGAACAACGCCAAAAGGGTAGAAAAGGAAATCCAGGGCTGATCCAAGGCAAAGCGCAAGACCGGCGCATACATCCGGTTCTTCAGGAAGTCCATGACCCGACGCATGCCACGTTCCACGGCATTGGGCTTGAAATCCCGGCGCAAAGCTTTGCTGTGCCCCACGTGCGCCGGCAGAATGAAGGCCCCCTCCACAAGGCTGAACAGCAACGTGAGCATGATGACCTTGGCCATGTCGCGGAAAAAATCCCCCAATTGGCCTTCGATGAAGAAGAAAGCCGCGAATGCGACCATGGTCGTGACAATCGCTGCGAACACTGCGGGCAGGACTTCCATGGTGCCATCGATGGTGGCGCGCACTCGGTCTTTGCCCATCTCGAAGTGCCGGTAGATGTTCTCCGCGATGACAATTCCGTCGTCCACGAGGATGCCAATCACGAGGATCATCCCAAACAAGCTGGTGACGTTGATGGTCACCCCCAGCATGCCTGCAAAGATGAACATGCCAGCGAACGACACCGGAATGGCAAGCGCCACCCAAAAAGCCAGACGGATGTTCAAGAACAAGGCCAGCAAAAAGACCACGAGAAGGAAACCCATCACGCCGTTGTTGACCAGCAACTCAATGCGTTGATTCAAGATGACCGACCGGTCACGGATGATGTCCAACTTCAACCCCGTGCCCACGCGCGCTGCCTCGGCGTTGTACCCTTCGATGTAGCTCCTCGCGAGCGCCGTCACCTCCAAGATGCTCTCAGAATTCAGGCTGTTGATCGTGAATACGACGGCTGGCGATCCGTTGTACCAATTTCGAGAAGGATCGTTTTCGGCCCACTTGTCCCGAACCTCCGCCAGGTCAGACAGACGCAAGATGCGTCCATCGGGGAAGGCACGCACCACAATGTCCTCTACGGCTTCGGCATCGTAGCCACGAAACCTGCCACGCACAATCAACTCCTCCCGTTCCGTCTTCAACCGTCCTCCTGTCGTCTCGATGTTGGCAGCACGGATGGCCGCCCCCACCTCTGCAATGGTCAAGTTCAATTCGGTCAATCGGTCGGCGCGCATCGACACCTCGATCTCCTCCCCTGGAAAGCCGCTGAGACTCACCTGGCTTAGGCCCTCCAAGGCCCGCAAATCTTGTTCGATGCGTCGCGATTCACGCTTGAGTGCGCGCAAATCGTCCACACCCGAGATGGCAAACGTCATCGCCAGTCCGTCGGATTCGCGCTTGAACACAATGGGCGGCTCCATGCCGGCTGGGAACGAGGCGATGCGGTCGACGGCGTTTTTGACGTCTTGCAAAATGTCGTCCGTCTCGTTGGCGTTTTCTACGGTGACCGTGATGTTCCCCGCATTCTCGCTGCACACCGATTGAACCTGATCGAGGCCAGCAATGCCTTGGAGGTTTTCCTCGATTTTGGCCACGATGCCCTCCTCAATTTCTGCCGGAGAGGCTCCGGGATAGACCACTTGAATCTGAATGACCTTCGACTCAATGATGGGGAAAAAGTTGCTCTTCATCGAGCCCAAACCGACCCACCCCGAAGCCAACAACGCAATCATCAGCAGGTCGCCGACGAGGTTGTATTTGACGAAATACCGAATCAATCCTTCCATGACTCAGCGTTCTGCGGGCTCGACCAACATGCCTTCGTACGCACCGGAAACGGGCTCCGAAACGACTTGCTCCCCTTCTTGCAAGCCCTTCACCAGCACGCGGTCTGCATCGCGATGAAGCACCGCGACCTGCGCCAAGGCGAGCTGGCTGTCTCTGACCACAAACACCTCATTTCCATCGTCACCCGTGAGCAGCACTTCGTCCAAGGCCATGACGCCTTGAATGGGTTGCCCGTAGACCTCACCGCTCAAGAAGCGCCCGTCGCGCAGCGACACACTGGGTTCTGCCGTTACCTCGCAAAACACGCTGGCGCTCTGTGTCGTCGGATCGACCGACCCAGAGATCCGTGCCACTTGACCTCGGGCCACAACCACCCCTTCTTCGTTGCGAAGCAGCACGTCATTTCCCTTTTTCAAACGGCCCAGGTGTCGTGCATGAATGGCCGACTTCACTTCATACGTCCCGGTGCCCACCAAGGTGCCCACCGGCTGACCCGCACGCACCATGGAGCCCGGTTGCGCCTGCGCACCCACAATCACGCCCTCGAACGGGGCGCGCACGGTGAACTTTTCCAGGCGTGCTTCGTTGGCGCGGATGTTGTGGTACCCCGAGACGATGCCGCGGCTGGTCAAATACAACCGTTCCCGGTCCGTGGCCGGCTCCGGCATTTCTGGCAGCACGGCCGCCACATCGAGACGCTGCACATACGCCATCCAAACCTCGGCCTGCGTAGGGAAATCGACTTGGATGTCCGCCAAGGACCCGGCCAGTTGTTGCAACCACTGACTGCGCTGGGCCACAAGCGACGCACGCAATTCGGAGTCGTCCAAGCGAAGCATCGCCTCGTCTTCGCCATAACGAACCCCTTCTCGAAATTCCTTGCCTCCGACAGGAAGCACCCCATTGACCTCGCTCAACACAGTCATGCGGTTCAATGCTTGGACACGGCCTTCGACACGCACACTTGGCGCCAAGGTGTCCATTTCCGCCGTCACCGTTTTGACCAGCCGCGCACTTGCGCTGCGCGGTTTCACAGGGGGTGTGCCCTTCATTCCAATCAAGGCATTCATGACCATCACACCAAAGGCCAAAATGGCCAATCCGGCGAGGGCGCGGAGCAACGTTTTCTTCATGGGAGTCAGGCGATAGACAGGTTTCAAAAATTCGATGCAAAGTACGTCCAGACCGCCCTTGCTCTCCGTCACCAATGGCCTCGAAATCGACACAAGGTGCGTGGATTGCGTTATGAGCAAACCTGCTTGAACCATCAAAACAGGCACAAGCCCTGGTTGTTGGCCGCGCCCCATCCCTTCTCTTCAACTGCCTACCTTAGACACATGAAACAGACGCCCTTGCTGCTGCTTCTGAGCACCTTCATGTTTTGGGGCTGTTCCGTCCAAAAAAGAACGACGCAGCCCGGATGGCACGTTGAATCTGCTTGGCTCCACTCCACACCCACTGCCCACATTCAGTCGCAGGCGACTCCTGCCACAACCCCACTTTCGCTCCGCCGGGCAAGCACGTTGGCTTCAACCCATCCGCACCGTCAAGGCATTCTTCGCTTGACAAATCGCACCGATGTCCAACCCGAACAGCAGCTTGCACCCTCGGAGGCGGGATGGCAATCAGGCACCGTGGAGGCCAAGGTGAGAAAACTGCCGCGCCTGCAGCGTCGCCTCCTCGAGGACATTCGCTCTCAGCCCAGCCACAACCAGCCACATCACGCCCGTCATTCCCAACCCACGGGTCAAGAAGGTGAACCCAACGAGTGGATCCACATCGGCATCGGACTGGCGTTGTTGGGCATCTTTCTCATGCCGTCTCCCGCGGCGTTGATTGGCTTGCTTTTGTCCACCTTTGCCTTCATCATCGGCATTCTTCGAGGGCCCAAGAATGCCCCTGCGCCCTCGCCTGACGCTGAACCCAAACGCCGCCGCCGCCTTTTCAAAGTGTTTCTTCTACTCGTCGGCATGACCCTTGCCACATTCCTGGTGGTGGTGGCGATGATCATGGACGTCACAAGCGGTTGGTCCGACGGTTGGAACAACCCGTTCGAGGGCTGGAACTTCGTCAGTTGGTAACCCCCAACTTGACGAAGGCCTAAGGACGATCAGAAGTTGTCCAAGTCCACGGGCCGCATCACGCCGAACCACTTGCGGATGGCTTGTCCAACGCCAGGAACGTCAATGTGGATGATGTAGACGCCACCGGCGATGGGCACGTTGGCTTCGTTCTTGAGATCCCAGTCCACAAACGTCAACGGACTTGCCTTTTCATAGGTCCGAATGAGCGTCCCCCCCATGCTGTAGATGCGCACGGTGCAGACCTCTGGGAGGTTCACAATCTTGACGCGGTTGTCGAG
>JBMZAL010000114.1:0-4701 GCA_049611325.1 Flavobacteriales bacterium | reverse complement strand
CTGCACGTTGGGCTGGGCCACGCCGAGTTGGTCAATCCGCTTGCGGATGATGCTTTCGGTGTTGTCGATGGCGGTTTGGGCTTCCGCACGGAGAATTTCAAAGATCTCCGCATCCGTGCTCTTGGCAGGGAAGAGGTCCTTGTTCTCCATGTTGTGGAAGATGCGCCACAACTCCACCTCGGGAGCGCGGGCCGTCCACGCAGACTCGAAGTTGGTCACGAAGTCGTCGCTGTTTTCCTTGCGCAACGCCTTGGCGTCGGAAATGGCACCGCGGAAATCGGCATTGTCGCTGTAGTCAGACAGGGCCACGATGAGGTCGGGGAGGCTGACTTCGAGCGTCACACTCATGCCGCCCTTGAGGTCGAGGCCGAGGTTGAGCTCCTGCTCTTTGACTTGGCGGTACGTGTGGCCAAACACGGGGTAGATCTCTGCCGTGGCACTGTCGCGAAGGAATTCGCGGGCAGCTTGGGCTGCGGCTTCGTCGAAGGTTTGGTCTCCAAGGGCACCGGCCATTTCGAGAGAGTCTGCCACGTAGGCACCGTACTCATCCGCGGTCGCTTCATACCCACTCGCCACCCAATTGAAGGAAAGGGTGTACAACGTCGCCAACGCCAACAGCACTGTGAAAACGACAAGGATGTTCTTATTCTGCATGATCGCTAAGGTTCAGCTTTAGTTCAATTTCAGGTGCGCGAATATAAGAAAAAAAGCAAGGCCCTCTGCGCGAAAGGCCTTGGTGGTTTGGGGGGGAAGCATACCTTCGTGTCATGGAAAAGGTTGCAGTGCGGGCGCACTTTTGGGCAGGTTGGGTGATGGTTTTTGGAATGGCGTGTCTTCCCTACGCATCGCTCCAAGCCCAAACCGTGGCCGACGTCCAGTTGGCCGTGCTGCAATACCGTGGCGGAGGCGACTGGTATTCCAACCCGACGGCTGTGCCCAACCTGGTGCGTTACTGCAACGAAGAAATGGGGATGGACTTGTCGGAAGACGTGCCTTACGTCGACGTGGGGTCGCCAGACCTGTTCAACCACCCGTGGATCCACATGACGGGCCACGGAAACGTAGTGTTTTCCTCGCGCGAGGCGGACCAACTTCGCAGCTACCTCAACGCAGGTGGCTTTCTGCACATCAGCGACAACTACGGCATGGATCCGTTCGTCCGCGCGGCCATGGCCAAGGTCTTTCCGGACCAGGAATGGGTGGAGGTGCCGTTTGACCACCCCGTCTACCACCAGCAATTTGATTTCCCGGATGGCCTGCCCAAAATCCATGAGCACGACGACCTGCCGGCGCGCGGGTTTGGGTTGTTCGTGCAGGGGCGCTTGGTCTGTTTCTACGACCACGAATGCGACCTCGGCGACGGGTGGGAGGATTATCAGGTCCACCGCGACCCCGACAACGTGCGCGAATCCGCGCTGCGCATGGGCGCCAACCTCATCCGCTACGCGATGGGTGGGGCCGACGGTCTGTGACCCTCACCAAATTCAAGGTGCTTCGGCCGCACTGGCGGCCACCATTTCAGGAAACCGGCGCGAGGTTGATGCGCGTGATGCCGCCCTCGTCGACGTGTTTGGACAACGTCAGACCTTGGGTGGACATCGCGTGCACCAAGGGCTCCCAAGTGTCCACGGTTCCCTCCGCGTGGTCCCTTCGCAAATCGTCCAATCGCTCTCCAGCCACTTCCGCCAATACATCCCAGTACATGTCGGCCGTGAGTCCGATTCGGGGTTGCCCGTAGCGTTCCCAAAGGAGGCGCATCGCCGTACTCAGGGACACCTTGCCTTCGGTCTGTTCCATGATTCGAGTGTCGCACAAGAACGCGAGGACTGCGCCTTCGACGTAGATGCTGCCCTTGCGGCCGCGCACGCCCATTTTGTAGCCGTCGAGCCACGTGTCGAAGCTCGAGGCAGCGACGCTCAGGTTGAGGCGGCCGGGGTTGTTGACGTGACGTTCGAGGAGTTTGGTCATCAAACCACACCACCCCTGCACGTCCACAATGCCCGCCTCAAACAAGAACAAATCGCCCATGTACGTCGTCACGCCTTCCGCGACGTAGCCCAATTCTGAGGGGCAAGGACCTGTGAAGTCGTAGGGTGTCCATTCGGCAGGTCGGATGCGTTTCACATTCCACGCGTGGTACAACTCGTGGCTCGCGATGCCCAAAATTTCCATGTAGCCTTCCTCGGACCGCACGCGCTCGGCGGGTCCCAAGGCAATCACCGTGCTGTCCTCGTGTTCCACCCCGTGGCGAACGTCGCGGTCGGGGAAGAGGTAGAGGAAATGGTACTCGTCCGTGGGGAACGTTCCGAAGTAAGAGAGCTGTGAACGCGTGAAGGCCACGTGGTCCGCCACGAAACGGGCAGGGTCTTCGGGGAGGGTGTCGTGCACCCAAATGTGGACGTCGAGGCCTTGCTCGCGGTAGCTGTCGTGCCAAAGTTTGGGCGAAGCCATCCACGGGCTGTCCATCAGGTGCTGCACATCGCGGGCATACATGGTGGGGACTCCGTCGCGTTCCTCCCAAGGCATGGCCACGGCCAGGGCCCAACCCGACTCGGTGGCGGGGTCGAGCGTCAAGTCTGTGAGGGCCACTTCAGCCCCGAGGTCCTGCCGTTCCAAGTCGTACATGAAGCAGTTCACGGGATTCACGTAGAAGAGGTCTTCCTCCACGCAGGTTGACCCGGCATTCAGAATGTCAGCGTGAAACACCCATTCCACCTGCCGCATGCCGTCGGGGACGCGCCAGGCATGAAGGTCCTGTTTGGCCAAGCGCATGCGCTGTCCGTGGCCGTCGACGCCTTCGACCCACAAGACGTACTGTGCAAAGTTGCCCAGCTCGTAACGGCCAGGTCGCCAGGTCGGCAATTGCAAGGTCCAAGCGCCTTCGCGCTCAGGGAACGTGGCGCTGAAGTGAATGCGTTGCGCAGTGATGTCGCGCTTCAGCTCGTAGCGTACAGTCGGTGCGCTCATTTCGATCCGTTCAGGAGGTCCGCAATCGGTTGGCCAGTGGTCCCGTTGGGGTAGGGGCTGTCCATGATTTGGGCCACGGTCGGCGCAATGTCACGGATGTAGGTCCGGTTGTGCGTTTCGCCGTGGGGCACGCCTGCGCCCAAAAACAAAGCAGGAACGTGCGTGTCTTGCGGAAATGCCGATCCGTGGGTCGTGCCCGTGCGGCTGTAGTCGATCCATCCGGGCTGGTGCACGAGGAACACGTCGCCGGAATGTCCGGGGCGATGCCCACGCACCAGGCGCGCCACCACGGGATCGTTGGCTGCCATCGCTGGGGCGTCGCATGCCGCAATGGCCTTGCTCAAGCCGGGGGCGGTGGCACAGCGCTGCGCGACGAAGCGCGCCATGGCGTCTCGGTCGAGACCTCGCTGGTAGATCAAGGGGTGGTTCAAGAAGATTTGGTCGTTGCTGTGACGCAAAATCCAAGGCTCGCCAGCAGGCGTGAAGCCCCAGCGGTCTTGCAACTGCACCTCCACTTCGTCCATCAGGTTCCCAGGCTTCCAGTAGTCCGTGGGCATGCCCATGGCAGCGGCGTGCGAAGGCACGTTGGCCCCGCCGTGGTCGGCAGACAGGAATGCGGTCCACTGGCCTCGGCCGACCTTCTTGTCGAGCGCATCGAAGAGGCGCTTCAATTCCAAGTCCAGCCTGAGGTACATGTCCATGGTTTCTTGGGCGTGGGGACCCACGCGGTGGCCGACGTAATCGGTGGCGCTGAAGCTCAGGGCGAGCAGGTCCGTGACGTCGTCCTGACCCAATTCGGCGCCGTCAATGGCGGCAAGCGCGAAGTCCACAATGAGGGTGTTGCCTCCAGGCGTGCCTTTGAGCAAGTCGTACCCGCCATTCTTCTCGCGCAAGGCCTGAAGGTCATACGGGAACGTGGGGCGCAATTCGCCTTTGAAGGCGCCTTCGTAGGGGTTGTTGTCCGGCAAGCATTGGCTGTACACCGACTCGTCCCGCAGGCGGTCCCATCCGTCGCCCATCAGCGCTTCCGCCCGTCCCGATTGGTTAAGATCCACGAGCCACGTTGGGAGGGAGTCTCCGTAATACGTGCTGGACACAAAGTGCCCGAGGTCTTTGCCGTAAAACCAAAACGCCCCATCCGCCCCATGGCCTGCGGGGAGAATGGCACCCCGGTCTTTCATGCTCACGCCGTAGACCTTGGCTTGGCCATCCGTCGCCATTTTCAATTCGTCTCCGAGGGTCGTGGAAAGCATGCGGTGGGGGGACATTTGGCCTGAAGAGCCCAAGACGTCCCCCTCGACATCCACGCCATCCCCGTAGACGCCTTTCACTGAAGTGTCCGACGCGCAATAGACGCTCGTCCCGGAAGCGCGGTCGTACCAGTCGTTGCCGACGATGCCGTGCACAGTGGGGGTGGTGCCCGTGTAAATCGAGGCGTGCCCGGGGCCTGTGTAGGTGGGGGCATATCCAAAGTGGTGCCGACACGTGAAGCCGTCCTCCACCATGCGGCGGAATCCGCCCTCGTCAAAAGTCGCGGGCGACGCTTCGTCGTCCCAGGCGCCAAATCGGGTGAGGTAGTCCGCCCGCATTTGGTCGACGGTGATCCCGACGACGAGTTTGGGGTGAGCGTGGGCGGAAGATTCGCCGACGAGGATTTCAGTCTGGAAGGAGCAACCTGAGGAGAACAGGGCCAAGGCACAGGCAGAGAACGTGTACTTCATCGAGCCCGAAGAT
>JBMZAL010000113.1:0-4719 GCA_049611325.1 Flavobacteriales bacterium | reverse complement strand
CGCCGGGTCCAACCCGATGGAGAGACACCTTCGTCATTTGTCCAAAGCGAGGCACATCCTGCAAGCTTTCAGTATGTGCGCATGGATGTGGCCGTTCGCTGACCGAACTTTCGAAACATGATGGAACAAGTTGCTCGGCTGCACTTGAAGCGGCCCTTGGTGTTTTTTGACCTCGAAACGACGGGGACCAAAGTGGGGGTGGATCGCATTGTCGAGATGGCCATGGTCAAGCTGATGCCGGACGGCACCGTCATCAAAAAGCCGGAGGAGCCAGGGCGCGAGCATCGCATCCTCATCAATCCAGAGATGCCCATCCCCGTGGAGTCCAGCTTGGTCCATGGGGTGTACGACGAAGACGTGAAGGATGCGCCGACGTTTGGCCGGGTGGCACCCGGACTGCTGAAATGGCTGCACGGATGCGATTTGGGCGGGTTCAACAGCAACCGCTTTGACGTGCCCATGCTGGCGGAAGAGTTTTTGCGGGTGGGCATTGATTTTGGGTTGGAGGGAAGAAACCTCATCGACGTCCAAAACGTGTTTCACCGCATGGAACAGCGCACGCTGCGCGCCGCCTTCAAGTTCTACTGCGACAAAGATTTGGAAGGTGCCCACGAAGCCTTGCCGGACACGCTGGCGACGGTGGAGGTGTTCCTTGCGCAATTGGAGCGATACAAGGACAAGACCGTGCTGGACAGCCGCGGTGAGACCGTGGGACCTGTGCCTTCAGACATGGAGGAGCTCGGTGCGTTCTGCAAAATGCGCAACAACGCGGACTTGATGGGGCGTCTGGTGTACGACGACGATGGGCATGTGGTCTTCCAGTTTGGCAAGCATTCGGGCAAACGTGTCAAAGAGGTGCTTGACCGAGATCCGGGATATTTTGGCTGGATGATGCAGGGCGACTTCCCACGATACACGAAGCGAATCCTGCAGAAGGTCAAAGACGGCGAGTTGTGAGTCGCACCCGGCGCATTGCGGTGTGGGTGTCGAACGACCTCACGTTTGACCAACGCGTCAAGAAAACATGTCAGACGCTTGAGGGCTTGGGTTGGACCCCTGTCCTTGTGGGGCGAGAACTGCCCAACTCGGTTCCTTGGGAGGGGCCTTGGGAGGCGCACAGGCTGAAGCTGGCCGCCCACGCCGGCCCGCGGTTTTACCTCTCGCTTCAGAGGGGACTGCATCGCTGGCTCCGCACCCATGCATCGCGCCTGGACGCCATTTGGTGCAACGATTTGGACACGCTTGCACCTGCGGTGTGGTACGGTCGTTTGCCGGTCGTCTACGACAGCCATGAATACTTCACCGAAGCGGCAGGCTTGACGGGCAAGCCGCTGAAGCGAGCGGCGTGGTTGGGGTTGGAGCGCTGGGCGTTCAAGTCCCTGCCATGCATGATCACGGTGAACGAAAGCATCGCGGAGTCCTACCGAAGAACCTACGGGTTGGAGGTGTTGGTCGTGCGCAACATGCCACGAAGGCAAGCGCCGGTGGAGGTGAAGGGGCGGTCGGCCTTTGAAGCATATGGCATCCCAACAGACTTGCCCATTGCTTTGATGCAAGGGGCGTACATGGACCGTGACCGGGGTGCGGCAGAAGCCGTGGCAGCGTTGCCTGGCATGACAGGAATTCGCTTGGTGTTGGTGGGGGCGGGGATCGAGTGGGAAGAAGCCCATGCTCGGGTGAGCGAGCCTGAGATGGAAGGACGTCTGCACTGCATTCCCAAGTTGCCCTTTGAGGCCTTGCGCAAACTCACGGCATCGGCCGATGTGGGGCTGAGTTTGGACAAAGGCATTCACGGCAACCATGAAATGAGCCTGCCCAACAAGCTGTTTGATTTCATGCACGCACGCTTGCCCATGGTGGTCACGGCGAGAAAGGAGGTGGCAGCCATTGTGCGCGAACATGGACTGGGAGAAGTGGTGGAACACGCCACCCCTTCAGCCGTGAAGGTCGCCGTCGACAAGGTGCTTCAGCGTCCACGTGGAGAGTGGGCGGAGGCCCTGAGCACGGCAAGTGAGTCGTTTCACTGGGGGGTGGATGAACCCCAAATCGAGCGTGCCCTCGACATTTGTTTGAAGGCCCACTTGGCGGGGAGCCAAACCCAGTGAGCAAGAGACACAGCACGGCTGACCCGTCCATGCTTCATGCGACGCTCCTCCCTGTACAGCGCGGCGTTGAAATTTCTCGAAAGTCCACCTCCTGAGACTGAGGCCAAAACCAACTCAGGATGACATTCGATGATCCGACCTGCATTTCGGCAATCGAGCATCCAAGCATAGTCAGACAACACCTTGTATTCGGTGGGCAGGGGGCGTTGTTTGACCCACGTCGTAGGGACAACCACGCCTTGGTGGTGCAGGGTGTTTCGCCAATCGAGCGACTTGCCAAATTGGGGCACAAATTCTGCGGGGACGCCAGGTTCGCGCGGCGGCATGGCCTGGACCGTGCAAGCATGTCCCACGCTTCCCTCAAGGCGGTCGAGCAGGCCATTCAAGCCTTCTTCATGAGGCAGGTCTCCTGCGCCCATGAACCAAACATGGGGAGCTTGGACGAGGCCCGCGCCGCGGTTCATGGCGTCGTAGACCCCCAGATCGTCTCTGCTGTCTGCATGACGGATGACGTCCATGAAGGTGGACATGACGTCCAAGGTCCCATCCGTGGATGCCCCATCGGCAATCACCACCTCAAGTTGCCCCAACACACGTTCGGGCAAGGCTCGGAAGGCGGTGAGGGTTTGGCGCAAGTCGTCGGCGCCGTTGTACACGGGAATGACCACCCCCAGTCGAGGGGAGACGCTCATGTTGCGCTTTTCAGGGCGGGTTCGTCCAACAAACGTCCTCCCTCACAACGCCAAACGCGGCCTGGACGTCGGTTCATGGAGGCCCAATCGTGGGTGGCCATCACCAAGGTTTTGCCTTGGCCGGGCAAGGTGTGCATCAGTTCCAGAATTTCCTCTGTGGTCTCGGGGTCGAGATTGCCTGTGGGCTCGTCGGCCAGAAGGAGAGGCGGATCGTTGAGCAAGGCGCGCGCGATGGCGACGCGTTGCTGTTCTCCTCCGCTCAGTTCGAAGGGCATTTTGTAGCCCTTGTTGGGCAAACCGACTGCGGTCAAGACTTCCTCGATGCGACGTTGCTTGGCCTTTTTGTCTTTCCATCCCGTGGCCAACAACGCAAAATCGAGGTTGGCATCCACACTTCGGTCTTGCAACAGCCCAAAGTCCTGAAACACCATGCCCAGCTTGCGACGAAGCTTGTGGACAGTTCGTGCCTTCAATTTGGCCAAATCATGGCCGCACACGGTGCCCTGGCCCGAAGTCAGGTTGAGGTCGCCGTACAACGTGCGAAGCAAGCTCGACTTCCCGCTTCCCGTCTTGCCGATGAGGTAAATGAGTTCTCCTTCGTTCACCTGTGTCGACACGTGTTCCAACACCACGTGTTCGTCGTGGCGGATGGAGACATCGTCAAGGTGAATCAAGGGATTCATCAGCGTTGCAGGTCAAACGCGTTTTCGTCGAACGCTGGATTGAAGGAGGCAGCGGCGACGCGGAGGGTCATGGTTTGGCCCGCCACTGCTGACGTGCGCGACGCAGGCAATTTCAAGCCCAGTTCACCAAACGGAATGTACATCTCGAGCTTTTCGACGACCAGTGACCCATCCAAAGAGGGGCGTTGTTGCTGAATCAACAAGCCATCCGCATTTCGGAACCAATACGTTTCCTTGACGTCGCCCTTCACGAATTCAATCACGGTGGACAGTTCGCCAGCCACCTCTTCCTGTCCCAGGACAGAACCTTCGAAGCCAAGCTTGTCCATCTTGGTGAGGCGGATCGGGGAGAGGTAGTCCATCATCAGGGCCACGGCACTCGCATCCATGTCAGAGACGGTTCCCATCTGAAGTTCTTGTCCTCCTGCAGGTTGAATGGCCCGAATCATCACGGGCTGCCCTGCCATGGCCAACTCCGTCCGCATGGCTTGCGCCTTTTTGGAGAAGCGCTTGTCTTCCCGGTGTTGAAGGCTCATGCCAGCACCAAATTCCACCGAGCCCTCCGTGGTCATGCCGGAGAGTTTGGACCAGGCCTTGGCGCCACCAATGGCGTCAAAATGACGGTCCACCACCCCCTTGACCGTGGTGCCGTCAGGGGCATCTGTGCGGGGGATGCGTACGTGCCCAAACGGGTCGTACTGGTCAATCCCATCGCCTGCGTCGAAAGGACGCAAGTTGTCCAGGATGTCTGGCGACCCCACCACGCAGATGTTGAGGTTGTTGGGCTTCAGCATGTTTTGGGCCACGCGTTGAACCTCCTCGATGGTGACTTCATCCAAACGCTGCAGGTAGGTTTGATAGTAATCCTCGGGCAAATCGTAGCGCGCAATGTTGAGGGCAAAGCGGGCCACCGTGCCTTCATTTTCGAGCGAACGGGCAAAGCTTCCGGAGAGGAAGGCCTTGGCGGTGGCGAGTTCTGTGCTGTCCACCTGTTCGTCGCGAATGCGGTTGATTTCTGCCATGAACTCCACAAGTGCGCTGTCCGTGACTTCGGAACGCACATCGGCATAGGCGATGAACTGGGCCGTGACGGGATCGGCACTCAAGGAGCAGCGTGCACCGTAGGTGAACGCCTTGTCTTCACGCAGGTTCTGCATGAGTCGTCCACTGAATGCACCGCCACCAAGAATGGAGTTCATGAGTTGGATGGCCGCAGCATCCGGATGGCCCGGGGGGAAG
>JBMZAL010000112.1:0-4730 GCA_049611325.1 Flavobacteriales bacterium | reverse complement strand
GATTACTTCGAGACGCTCTACGGCTACGCGGTCAAGTTGATTGAGGATGGCAAGGCCTACGTGGATGAACAAACGGCAGAGGACATCGCCGCCCAAAAAGGCACGCCCACGAAGGCGGGCACCCCCAGCCCATTCCGCGACCGTCCCATCGAAGAAAACGTGCGGTTGTTCCAAGAAATGAGGGAGGGAAAGCATCCAGAAGGAAGCATGGTGTTGCGCGCCAAAATCGACATGGCGCATGCCAACATGCACATGCGTGACCCTTTCATGTACAGGATCAAATTTGCCCATCACCACCGCACGGGAGATGCTTGGTGCATCTATCCCATGTACGACTTTGCCCACGGCCAGTCGGACAGCATCGAAGGCATCACCCACAGCTTGTGCTCCCTGGAGTTTGAGAACCACCGTCCCCTGTACGATTGGTACATCGAAAACCTCGGAATTTTCCCGTCCAAACAGCGTGAGTTTGCCCGGTTGAACTTGAATTACACCATCATGTCGAAGCGGAAGCTGCTTCGGTTGGTGGAAGACGGTGTGGTCGATGGCTGGGACGATCCCCGGATGCCCACCATCAGTGGTTTGCGTCGACGCGGGTATTCCCCGGAAAGCATCCGTGAGTTCTGCGATCGGGTGGGGGTGGCCAAGCGCAACAATGTCATCGACGTGGGCTTGCTTGAATTCGCGTTGCGCAACCACTTGAATGCGGTCGCCACGCGTGCCATGGCGGTGCTCCGTCCGGTCAAGCTCGTGGTGACCAATTATCCAGAGGGCCAAATGGAGTGGTTGCCCACAGACAACAATCCTGAAGACGTGCAAGCGGGAACCCGCGAACTGCCTTTCAGCCGGGAGTTGTTCATCGAGGCAGATGACTTCAAGGTCGAAGGCGTCAACAAGAAGTGGTTCCGCTTGGCGCCTGGCCGTTCTGTGCGTTTGAAATCGGCTTACATCGTGACCTATGTGGACCATGTAGAGGATGCCGCAGGCAACGTTACGGAGATCCATGTGGAGTACCATCCCAACAGCAAGAGCGGGTCAGATACCAGCGGCATCAAGGCCAAGGGGACTTTGCACTGGGTGGAGTGCAACCACGCCGTGGATGCTGAAGTGCGACTGTACGACCGATTGTTCTTGGATGAAAGCCCCGACGGCCACAAAGACCGAGACTTCATGGAGTTTGTGAATCCTGCGTCGCTTGAAGTGTTGAAGGGATGCAAGGTGGAGCCTGCCTTGGCCCAAGCCGAAGTGGGTGAGCCTTGGCAGTTCACGCGCTTGGGCTATTTCACGTTGGATTCAAAGCTCGCAACCGAAGGGAACCTGGTTTTCAATCGTGCCGTGACCCTCAAGGACGGCTGGAAGGGGTAAGCCCCATTTCCTTTCCGAGGCGAAGCATGAGTTGTTTGGCCTCGACAGGATCGTTGTGAATGTCTCCTTCGAGAATCGCCTCCTTGATGGCGTTTTTGATGTCGCCTACGGGGCGTGAAGGAGGGATGCCAAACGTTTCCATGATTTCTTCACCTGACACCGGTGGCTGGAAATTCCGGATTTGGTCTTTCTCTTCCACTTCCTTCAGCTTCTGGACCACGATGTCGTAGTTGCGCAGGTAGCGCTCCACCTTGGCTTCGTTCTTTGAAGTGATGTCCGCCCGGCAAAGCACCATGAGGTCGTCGATGTCATCCCCGGCTTCGAAGAGGAGGCGACGGATGGCACTGTCGGTCACGACGTCTTTGGTCAAGGCAATCGGCCGCAGGTGCAGCAAGACCAACTTCTGGACGTACTTCATCTTGGCGTCCATTGGCAATTTCAAACGCGCAAAAATTTTGGGCACCATGCGTGCGCCTCGGTCCTCGTGGCCGTGAAACGTCCATCCGGAGCGAGCGTCGAAGCGCTTGGTCGGCGGTTTGGCGATGTCGTGCATGATGGCGGCCCAACGAAGCCACAACGAGTCGCTCGACTCCGAGACGTTGTCGAGGACCTCAAGGGTGTGGTAGAAATTGTCCTTGTGTCCAATGCCTTTGCGCCACTCCACGCCCTGAAGCGCCACCATTTCGGGGAAGAACTGGTGGAGAAGCTTGGTCTTGAAGAGCAGTTTGAATCCTCGAGAAGGACGCAGAGACAAGATGATCTTGTTCAGCTCCGTGTGGATGCGTTCCGCCGAAATGATTTCGAGACGTCGTGCGTTGCGACGAATGGCTTCCAAGCTGCCTTCCTCAATGCGGAACCCGAGTTGAGAGGCAAAGCGCACAGCACGCATCATGCGCAGGGGGTCGTCGCTGTACGTGACGTCAGGATCCAATGGGGTGCGGATCCACTTTCGGTCCAAGTCGTCCAGGCCGCCAAAAGGGTCCACCAATTTTCCGAAGGAATCGGCATTCAGGCTGATGGCCATGGCGTTGATGGTGAAGTCTCTGCGGTTCTGGTCGTCTTCGAGGGTGCCGTCTTCCACCACAGGCTTTCGGCTTCCGCGGGTGTAGCTCTCTTTCCGAGCGCCCACAAATTCGATTTCGTAGTCCCGCGCCTTGAACATCGCTGTGCCGAAGTTCTTGAAAACGTGCACCTGCTGGATGCCCATCCGGCTGGCCGTGGCCCGAGCCAGTTCAATGCCGCTGCCCTCCGTGACGATGTCGATGTCCTTGCACGGACGGTCCAGGAGCAAGTCGCGCACAAACCCGCCAATGACAAAGGCGCGTTGTCCACGCTCGTCAGCCAGGTCGCCGATGCGTTTGAAGACGGGGTGGGTGAGGTGAGAAGCGAGGTTCATGGGGCGGCACAAAGGTACACCTTGGGCCTTGGCAGGGTGACATCAAATCAAGCCGATCATTTCCGAATGAACGAGAATCGACCGGCTGCATCAAAGGCGACCATTATGGAAGGCTGGCCTGCCCCGGGGGCCTCTTGTTGACGGTGTGTGCTCACGTGGTCGACACCCTCTCGAAGCACATCGGGAACGTCGCGAAAGCCTCTGGGCGTGGGGCCGCCAGTGACATTGGCGCTTGTGGAGGCAATGGGTTTGCCCAGGCCCCGAATCACGTAAGCGCTGTATGGATCCCGAATGCAGCGGATGGCCAAGCTGCCATTGCTGCCGAGCAACAGGGGGGAGACCCCTCGTCCTTCTGGGTACACCACGGTGGTGGGACGGTCGGCGTGTTCCATCAAGTCCCAAGCCGCTTCAGGCACATTGGGGACGAGTTCCTCCACATGGCCCTCATCGGCCACCAAGACGAGCACGGGGTGCTCGGGGTGCCTTGATTTCAATTCATTCAGCCGCTTGACCGCGTCGTCGTTCGTCGCGTCACATGCCAAACCCCACACCGTGTCCGTGGCATGAAGCAACATGCCTCCCTGGCGCAACACCTTGACAGCTTGACGTGCATCGTCGTGCCACGGTTCGGGAGACTTTCGTGAGGAAGCCATGTCAGGAGCGATGCTGCGCCAGCCAAGCTTCGACTGCAGTCTCCACGCGTGCCAAGGGGTTTTGTTGTGCGTCTCCCTCGAACGTTTTGCCTGTGACCTTCTCGTACAACTCCACGTAACGCTTGGTGACGGTGTCCAAGAAGGCGTCGTCCATGTGCGGTGGCGTTTGCCCATCCTTGCCCATGAAGTCGTTTTCCATGAGCCACTCGCGCACGAATTCCTTGCTGAGTTGCTTTTGGGGTTCGCCCGCGGCTTGGCGCGCATCGTAGCCCTCTGCGTAGAAATAGCGGGAGCTGTCCGGCGTGTGGATCTCGTCGATGAGCGTCAGTTGTCCATCACGCAGTCCAAATTCGTACTTGGTGTCCACCAAAATCAGCCCCTGCTCGGCGGCCATCTCTGTGCCACGCTGGAACAGGGCGCGGGTGATGCGTTCCAATTCGGACCACAATTCGGGCGTGACGATGCCTTTGGCCAAAATGTCGGCAGGGGCGATGTCTTCGTCGTGGCCTTCCTCGGCCTTGGTGGCCGGGGTGATGATGGGCTCCGGGAAGCGGTCGTGCTCCTTCATGCCGTCGGGCATGGGAGCACCGCACAATTCACGGTGTCCTGCCTTGTATTGGCGCCATGCATGCCCGGTGAGGTAGCCACGGATGACCATTTCCAAACGGATGGGCTCGCACTTGTGGCCGATCGTGACGTTGGGGTCAGGGGTGGCCACATTCCAGGTCGGAACGATGTCGCCGACGGCATTCAAAAAATGAGACGCCACACCATTCAGGACTTGGCCCTTGAACGGAATGCCGCGTGGCATGACCACGTCGAATGCACTGATGCGGTCAGAGACGACAGCGACCATCAAATCGTCGCCAATGGTGTACATGTCGCGCACCTTTCCATGGTACGCATTTGTTTGTCCCGTGAACTGAAAGTCAGTATTTTGAATGGCTTTCATTCGTGTGTTTGTTCAGGTTTGTGTGGGGGAGAGGACAAGCGCGCTTCTCGGGCCGCCTTTTTGGCCTCGCGTCGCGCTTCGGCTTCTTCGGCGCGCTTGGCGTCGTCCACGTCAAAACGATCGACAATGGAGCTGACCAAGCGGTGGCGAATGATGTCCATGCCGGTGAGGCGCACGGTGGAGATGCCTTCCACATCCTTCAGAATGCGCAACGCATCGAGCAAGCCTGACCGCTGGTTGCGAGGAAGGTCCACCTGCGACCCATCGCCAGTGATGACAAACTTGGCATCTCGCCCCATCCGGGTCAGGAACATGCGCATTTGGGCGGTGGTGGCGTTTTGGGCTTCATCGAGGATGACAAAGG
>JBMZAL010000111.1:1894-4831 GCA_049611325.1 Flavobacteriales bacterium | reverse complement strand
TCGAGGTCCAGGTGCAGGATCGACCGCTGCCGCCCCGAATCTTGGGGCGCCGGTGCCGGCACGGGGAGGGTGTTGAAAACGTCGCTCATGACACAGACCCGTCCAAAAGTGGAACGGGTCTGCTAAAATAATGAGCAAAACCAAAGAAACGAGCACAAGCGCGTTTTTTTGGCCTGGCTCGGCCGGGAACGTCCGTCAGTTGCAGGAATCGCCGTACGACGTCAAGAAGATCAAGAGGTCGTTCACGTTCACGATGTCGTCGCCATTGAAGTCGGCGGTGCACCCGGACATGCACCCGTAGTCCGTGAGGAACAGGAGCAGGTCGGTCACGTCCACAAACCCACCGTTGTTGAGGTCGGTCGGGCAGCCACATCCTTCAGGTGCCACCACTTCACCCGCCAGGGTTCCCGTGCACGTGGGTTCTCCCATCACGGTGACGGTGAGGTCCACCTCGGTGCCCGACGCAGGCAGCGTCAACACCACGTTCCACGGATTGGCGCCGTCGTAGACCACCATCGAGTCGTTCACGAGGATCACGTCTCCGGCCGGGGGCGGACTTTGGAATTCCACAATGAGCTCTTGCGTGAAGACGTTGCCGACGGGGTTGCACCCGGAGGTCGCGCCTGCCGTCATGTTCAAGACCGCACAAGGGAAGGGCACCGCGCTCCAGTACTCCACGCCTTGCTCGGCAGGGTTTGCGTAGGGATCGCCTTCATACGTGTACGGAGGCAAGCCTTCCAAGAAGGTGTTGGGCGTCCAGAGGTTGTAAATGTTGGCCAACACTTGACCCACGTTGCCGGGGGTGCCCCACTGAACGTAGTCGTCGTAAGCGCCCACTTGGTCGTGCAAGGTCAAATCCCCGCCCGCCGCGTTGTTGGGCCAGTCGGGCCAGCTGATGGTCAACGTCGCATCTGCGGCCAACGTCACTCCAGGAGGCAACAAATCGGTGAGGAAGGCCTGTGTGCCTCCAGACTTGATCACCTGACCGGACAATCCGCCTTCGCAGTCCGCGACGTTGCGTACGGTCACGGTTTTGGCCTCAGGATTGACTTCCGCGAGGCGCAGCAACACGCAGCACGACTCAGGAGCGGTGAACAGCGCGGTCGCGGTCAAGGAACAATCCAGGTTCTCAGAGAACGACACGTTCACGTCCACGGGCGCTCCATCCGAAGTCAAATTCGTCAACGACACCGTCTGCGGACTTCCCGTGATGGGGAAGGCCACGCCATTCACCATCAAGTTCCCCGTTTCTGGAGCGTTTTCATACGTCACCTGCAACACTTGGGTGTACGTGTTGGTGAGTGGGTTGCACGCGGTTTGCGTCGACGTCACCACATCGAGCAAGCTGCACAACACCGGAGGCAAAGACCACCCCATGTCTTGCATCATGCCAAGGGCAACGGGGCCGGGTGTGTGAATGCTCTCCGCCGTGTTCAAAAAGGGCGTCATCAATGAATTGGCGTTTCCTTCAGGGTAGGAATTTTCACGCAAGTGCGAGAAGCTTGCCCCAGGCGCCCAGTTCGTGGGCGCGTAAAGACGTGGGCGACCAACGCCGAGGGCTTCTGAGCCGTTCTCTCCGCCCCAGTACAGGGCGTCGCTTTCCAGCACCTCGCCAAACGTGACCGTACCACTGACATAGTCGAGCAGGGATGTTTGGTCTGATTCTTCGACAAAATGGTCGAAGATGAAGGGAATGCCCTGGAAACCGATGAATCCAGAATTCCCGTTGTGGTTGGCACTGCCAAGGTAGCCGAGGCCGTGACCCATCTCGTGAAGGGCCACCGTCACCATGTCGTAGACGCTGTCGGGCACTTGCCCGTCCAACCCCAAGTACCAGGGGGTGTCTTCCGCAAATTTCACCACCATGTCTGGCGCTGCAGGGTTCAAGTCTTGACCTGCCAGCTGGTTGGCCAAGGCGATGGCATATTGGCGGTTGGCCTCAGGGGCGCCCTCAAAGTCGTGAAGCACTTCGTAAGGTGCAGCTTGCGCCAAAATGTTGGGCGGCAATGAATCCCAAATCGCTTGAATGTTCACAGGGATCACTGTCTCGATCGATTGGCTCCAAATGTCAACGGCACGCTCCACGGCGGGCTTCGCTTCGTCGGGGAACAAGGGTCCAAACTCCAAATTGATGATGGCGCTGCGCGGTCCAGGCGCAGGCGAGTACCAATGGGGTGTGCCCACAGAAGTGTGGCTGTCGACGCCCGTTCCCTGCAATCCAGGGCAGCCCACGTCGGGGCAAGAGGCATCGTGATGGTGTGCCGAATGGAGGGCCTGCAAAGCCTTGGGGCCGCAGACGTTTTGACCATAACTCATGGACGTGAGCAGCAAGCCAAGGGTGAGAAGATTCCAGCGCATCATGGTGGTTATTCGTTGTTATCGAACATAAATATACGATATAAATAGTATATAATTCGACGAAAGGGGGAATTTTTTCGAGGAAACGAAGCTTTGCTCAACTTTCGAGCATTGCTCATAACTTGGGCGCCATGCAAAGCAAATTGGCCGAAAACCTCAAGGCGCTGAGGAAAGCGCGTGGCTGGACACAACAAGCTCTCGCTGAACGACTTGGTTTGACGAGGCCCACCCTCGGGGCCTATGAGGAGGGGCGATCGGAGCCCAAACTCTCTGTGCTCATCGACATGGCCGCATGCTTTGACATCACCGTCGACGCCCTCGTGCGCGGTTCAGAAGCCGAAGTGAATGCGGAGCGCGTGAAAGGAGACGGTTTGCGCATCCTGACGGTGTCTGTCGACACGGAGCACGACAACGAGCGCGTGGTGGTGGTTCCGGTCAAAGCGGCGGCGGGTTACGCGCACGGTTATGGCGATCCGGAATGGGTGGCGCAGTTGCCCACATTTGGCTTGCCGCTCAAGGAGTTGGCGCCCGACCGGACGTACCGCATGTTCCAAATCGAGGGCGACAGCATGCTGCCCA
>JBMZAL010000111.1:219-1795 GCA_049611325.1 Flavobacteriales bacterium | reverse complement strand
TCCCGTCAGGGAGCTACATCCTCTGCCAGTATGTCGACGATTGGATGAGTGTCGGTGGGTTGCGGCCGCACATTGTGGTGACACGAAACGACGGGGTCGTTTTCAAACGCATCGAGAACGATTTGCCTGGCGGCAGCCGCTTGGTCTTGCACAGCGACAATCCGGCCTTCGCACCGTACGCCGTTGCCGGTGACGATGTCATCGAGGTGTGGCGGGCTGCCGCGTACCTCAGCTTTGAGCTGCCGTCGGCCTTGGATGGTCAGCCTGCGTCGGCCGCAAGCTTGCGGAGCGCACTGGACACGTTGCGGGGAGAAATTGACGCGCTGAAGCGCGCGGAAAGCTGATCACACGCCGAGCGCGACAACTTCGTCGACGGCGTCGATCTTGGACTTGAGCAACTGCTCGATGCCGCCTTTCAGGGTTTGGGTGCTGGATGGGCAACCGGAGCATGCCCCGCGAAGGTGCACGTAGACGGTTCCTTCTTTGAACGCCTTGAAATCGATGGCGCCGCCGTCTTGCTCGACCGCAGGGCGCACAAATTCTTCGAGCAGCTGCTTGATGGTGTCGTCGTGTTCTGAGGGCACGATGTCTTCCTCAGCGATGAATTTCACCGCATCTGGAGCCAAACCGGCAGGGGCTTGGGGCGGCGTGTCGGCAGAAGGCGTTCCCAACTGGGGCATGGCCTCCTCCAGTTTGTCGGCTTCCACAGCGTGCTCATGGTCCATGAGCCATTCGCGCACGTATTCCCGAAGCTGCTGCACAATCATCTCCCAGCCCAAGCTGTCGTCCTTGGTCACACTGACCATCGACCCGCTGATGAACACGTTGGTCACGAACGGAAAGTTGAACAGCTCGGTGGCCAGAGGGCTGCAGAGCATGGCTTCTGCCTTCGAACGGAATTCGAGTTGCTCTTGGCCTGGGACGAGCTTGCGGTCCGCGACAAATTTCATGACCGCCGGATTGGGGGTCATCTCAGCGTAGACGCTGGTGGGAATGCGTGAAGTAGCCATCGTGGACAAAGGTACACTTGGCCCTGCGTTGCCCCGACCATCCGATGTACCTTCACGGGGCCTGGCATGACCTTTTTTTGGCACCCGGCACGCCTGATTTTGAATTGAACCTCCTCTGATGCGACATTTTTCAAGTCTGCTGCTTGCAAGTGTGGTTGGTGCATGGACCGCCTTGGTCTCGGTGTCCAGCCTCCACGCCCAAACCACAGATCCCACCTTCCCCGTCAACGGCACCCACGACAAGGCGCTCGTCGCGACGGTCTTGGAACACGCCACGGTGCACCTCGACGCAGAGACCACCCTGGAAGACGGCACGGTCATCCTGCACCGCGGCCGCATTGTCGCGGCAGGCCCTTCCGCCACGACCTCGTTTGACGGCCCGGCGATGCGCCTCGACATGACGGGACTCCACCTGTACCCCTCGTTTGTGGACATCCACAGCGACCTCGGCACCCCCGAGGCCCAAAGCGCAGGCTGGTCCCGTACCCCCCAAAACCTCAGCGACAAGAAAGGCGCGTACGGCTGGAACGAAGCGGTTCGGCCAGAAACGTCAGCAGCGGCGGTAT
>JBMZAL010000111.1:0-209 GCA_049611325.1 Flavobacteriales bacterium | reverse complement strand
GGTGTTCGATCCCTCAGTCGATGCGGCCAAGGCATTGCGCAAGGCGGGATTTGGGGCGGTGTTGACCCACGTGCAAGACGGGGTGGTCCGCGGCACAGGGGCGGTGGTTCTGCCCCTCGAAGATCCCCGAGAAGCCCTTCTCGCCCCGGAAGCCTCGTTCCACATGAGCTTCCGGAAAGGGTCGTCTTCGCAGAACTATCCCAGCTCGC
>JBMZAL010000110.1:0-4839 GCA_049611325.1 Flavobacteriales bacterium | reverse complement strand
AAAGTCGCCCGTGGACACGTCAAGCAACCCGCTCATCTGCCGGTTGTCGGCTTCAATGTCCTCGATGGGGGTCGAAGAGAAAAAGTGCACATGCCCTTCGCGGGTCATGAATTGTTGCGCAACTGCATCGGGGGCGAATCCCACAAAAAGCAGGGCAAGCAAGGGGCTTAAACGGGGAGGTTTCATGAGGTTCATGGGGTCAATTGTTGGGTGCCTCTTCCGAAGCCCAAACCTCGAACAGCGCGATGTCACATGCGGGCAAGGGATTCCCATTCAAGGGCATCATTTGGATGTCGGTTTGGGGCAAGTTGAGACGCTCAAGAAGGCTCCCTTCGAGCACGCTTTGCGCCACCGAAGCGTGGTTTTCCAGATTCAATCCTGCACTGGGACTGCCTCCGCTGTGGCACCCATTGCAATGCAGGTCGAGCAGAGGCAAAACGTCTCCTGCGAAGGACACACCAGAGATGTTCCCACAGGGGAGTGGAGGAGGTGCAACTTCGTACGTGCACCCTTCAAAGACAACAACGCCCATGCCGACAAGCAGCCCCCCAATGAGGCGGGATGCGTGGAAATTGGTCGATTTGGTCGTATTTTCTGTCATCGCGTTGTTGCAAGGAAAGAAGAACAATGTTCTCATGCAAGAACATGTTTTTGAGTGCATTGGTTCTTTCAAGGAGGCAACGCGGATGAAAACGTCACGTCAAAAAGAAGAGGACCATGGAGGACAGCAACAAGAAGTACGCCGCGTTTCTGACGCGATTGCAAGAGGAACTGATGACGGCGGCCACGCAACATTCGGTGGCTTGGAGGTTTGGCAATTGGACTGCCCGGCAGCGCTTGCTGCTCGTTCATGAGCGTTTGCTGCGCGACGTCCGAAAGAACCTGCAACGGCTCAACAACCACGTATTGAAAGAGTCTCCCGAATTCAGGCGGGCCTTTGGTGCCGAATTCCAGCGCTGGGCCAATCAGCTTCCTGAACCGGCCAAAGAGCAGTTGTCCCTTTTGAAAGATTACACAGAAGTGTTTGCCGAACCCAAGCGTCGGTGACCCCGTCTTCACCCCAAAATCACTCCCGAATGAAACATTGTCAACGCCTTCTGTCGCATTTCGCGACCACTGCCTGCTTGTTGGCCACATCTGGCCTCTCTTTCGCACAAGTTTCCTTTTGGTCGACGCCCCGGAACACTCGGGCCGATGCGCCCACCACAGAGGTGGCAGCGTTTCGCGCGTTTCAGGTTGACGTGGCGTCTTTGGAATCTTGGTTGAGTGATGTTCCCACAGGCAAGGCTTTCGAGGCGGCGCGTTCGTCCTGGATGTTGGAATTGCCCATGCCCGACGGGGAGATGGAGCGCTTCAGCGTGCTCAACAGTCCTGTGATGGACCCGGCACTGGCTGCGCGTTATCCCGAGATTCAGGTGTTCGCGGGGCAAGGGGTGGATTCCCCAGAAGCCACCGTGCGCTTTGACTTGACGCCCCAAGGATTCCACGCCATGATTTTGAAGGAAGGGGAGGCCGTGTACATCGACCCCTATCACCCAGGCGTTCGCGACGAAGTCATTGTCTACACCCGCTCGGCGTTTTACCGCACGACCTCCAAGCAGGCCGAAGGCTGCATGGCGATGGAGGTGCCTCAGACCACTTCGCCCAAAATGGGTCCCACGCCTGGTTCCGGAAAGGAAGTCAAGGTCATGGGGCGTCCCGCAATCGCCACCAGCCGCGCAGACAATGGCTCTCAGCTGAGAACCTACCGACTGGCGCTGGCGTGCACGGGGGAATACGCCCAATTCCACGGAGGAACGGTGTCAAGTGTTCTGGCAGCGATGAATACCTCCATGGCACGGGTCAACGGCATTTTTGAACGCGACGTGTGTTTGACCATGGAATTGGTCGCCAA
Source organism: Flavobacteriales bacterium (assembly GCA_049611325.1). Taxonomy (GTDB): domain Bacteria; phylum Bacteroidota; class Bacteroidia; order Flavobacteriales_D; family Sanyastnellaceae; genus UBA11663. The sequence continues at coordinate 2,945 of JBMZAL010000110.1, read as the reverse complement.
CAACGACCAGCTCGTGTTTTTGAACTCAGGCAGCGATCCCTACACCAACAGCAACGGTGGCAGCATGCTGTCCCAAAACATCAACACCTGCAACAGCGTCATCGGTTCTGCCAACTACGACATCGGTCACGTGTTCTCCACGGGCGGCGGCGGCGTGGCCTACCTGCAGTCTCCTTGCGGAGGAAGCAAGGCCGGCGGGGTGACCGGCCAAGGGGCTCCGGTCGGCGATCCCTTTGACGTGGATTACGTGGCGCACGAGATGGGCCACCAATACGGTGGGAACCACACCCAAAACAACAGTTGCAACCGCGCGTCCTCAGCCGCCTATGAGCCTGGTTCGGCCTCGACCATCATGGGGTACGCGGGGATTTGTGCGCCCAACTTGCAGAGCAACTCTGACGACCATTTCCACAACCACAGCATCAACGAGATGATTGCGTTCACGGTGAACGGGAACGGAAACACGTGCTCTGTGAAAACGCCAACGGGCAACGGTCTGCCCACGGTCAGTGCAGGAACGGACGGCCTTGTGGTTCCCATTTCAACGCCCCTCGAGTTGACGGCCACGGGTTCAGATCCGGACGGCGATGCGGTGACGTACAACTGGGAAGAATACGATCTGGGCCCCTCCACGGCCACGGGTGACAACAACCTGACAAACCCGTCCGGCAACCAACCCATTTTCCGGTCGTTCTCGTCCACGTCGTCGCCGACACGCACGCTCCCACGTGTTCAGGATCTCGTGAACAACACGACGACGATCGGCGAACACTTGCCGACCTACAGCCGGCAATTGAATTTCAAGTGCTCGATCCGTGACAACCGTGCTGGTGGGGGTGGATTCAGCGACGATTTGAAGACGATGAGCGTGACGGCCAATGCCGGACCGTTTGTGGTGCAAGCTCCAAATGGAGGGGGCACCGCGGTCGGCAACAGCCAGCTCGCGGTGACGTGGGATGTGGCTGGTACGGATGGCAACGGCGTCAACTGCAGTTCGGTGGACATTTACTTGAGCACGGACGGCGGTTACACTTTCCCAACGTTACTCGTTGCGGGAACGCCCAACGACGGCAGTGCGTCGGTCTTGGTGCCCAACCTGACCACCTCTCAAGCCCGAATCAAAGTGAAGGCGAGCAACAACGTCTTCTTTGACATCAGCAATGCCAACTTCAGCATCACACCCGGCGCCGGAAACATTGACTATGACTTGGCGTTGGTGTCGGTTCAGGGCCTGAACCCCGGTCCATGCGAAAGCGTCTTGGAACCGGTCGTGACGGTGTTCAATGTCGGACAACAAACGGTGACCGCATTCAACGTGTCCATCGCTGTGGACGGCGGCACCCCGACGGTGATTTCGTGGACAGGATCCCTGGCCAGCGGTGAAGGGGTGGACGTTGCGCTGTGCGACGCGGGCCCTTGCTTGGTCTTGGCGGACGGCGACCACACTGTGGATGCTTCCGTCACGCTGACAGGTGCTGCCGATGAAAACGCCTCAAACGACGCGTACACGACGTCCTTCGCAACCTCTTCAGGCGCAGACGTCACGTGGACCATCGTGACGGACAACTATCCTGGGGAAACCACGTGGTCAGTGACCGACGACGCCGGTTCGACGGTGTGGTCAGGCGGCCCCTACGGTGCCACGGGCACGACGTACTCAGAGGCAGTGTGTCTTCCTTACGGCTGCTACACGTTGACCGTCAACGACAGCTACGGCGACGGCATTTGCTGCGCGTACGGGTCGGGTTCTTTTGAATTGAGTTCTGGAGGCACGGTGTTGGCTTCCGGAGGGGAGTTTGCGAGCACGACGAGCGCCAATTTCTGTTTGGATGCGCCAAGCGTTCCAGGCTGCACGGATCCCACGGCGACCAATTACAACCCACAGGCGACTGAGGACGACGGTTCTTGCATTGCTGCAGTGGCTGGTTGTACGGACGAGAATGCGTGCAACTACGACGCTTCGGCGAACCAGGAAGACGGGTCTTGTGAATACCCAGCGCCAATTGTGACGGCCTGTGGAACCTGTGAAGTGGATTGCAATGGCACGTGCTTGGCGGACGCCGATTTGGACGGCATCTGTGACGCCTGTGAATGCGTCGGTTGCCAGGATGAAACGGCGTGCAACTACGAAGCCACCGCCACGGATCCTGGGGAGTGCTTCTACGCCGATCCCGGATTCAATTGCGACGGAACGCCGCTTTGCACGGAAGACCTTAACGGCAACGGAGCCGTGGAGGTGGGAGATGTGCTGCTGGTTCTTGCGGAATTCGGTTGCGAATCGGGATGCACGACGGATTTGACCGGCGATGGCTTTGTGGCCGTGGACGATGTGTTGATTTTGCTGTCGGCCTTTGGGACGAGTTGTCAGTAACTTGGGCGCCGCCCATGGCACAACCCCAAACAAGAGAATGGCGAAGCACCTTGACAGTGTGGAGCCCCGACGACTTGGACGCGGCTGACCGCGAACTTCTGCGTGAGGCGCATGAAGCTGCGTCCAAGGCGTACGCCCCGTACAGCCTGTTTCAGGTTGGAGGAGCCGTGCGTCTGGAGGACGGCACTGTGGTGCGCGGGAGCAACCAGGAAAACATGGCCTACCCGTCCGGCATGTGCGGAGAACGCGTGGCCGTGTTTGCAGCTGGCGCCCAACATCCCGGTGCGGTGATGCGTGCTGTGGCCATTGTCTCGCCTTCTCCCAAGGCCATCGCAGATGCCTTCATGCCTTGCGGAGGGTGCCGCCAGGTCCTGGTCGAGGCGGAGCGTCGCCAAGGACAGTCCTTGCGCGTCATCCTTCAGGTCCGCGACGAGGACGTGATGATTTCTGAGAGTGCTGTCAACCTCATGCCGTTCGCCTTCGAGGCACATGGACTGGGCGGTCAAGAATCCTGAGGGGCGTCGTACCCGTCTTCGTGAATTCCGGTGACCGCGCGACCCGACGGGTCCACCAC
>JBMZAL010000109.1:0-4975 GCA_049611325.1 Flavobacteriales bacterium | reverse complement strand
CTTGCGGCCAGCGACGCTGACAATAAACTCAACGCCCTGCATTGTTACCTCGTCCGAGTAGGCAATCACCTTGCCCTTGTCCTCGCCCTCCACTGATTTGATTGACCAGCAATCGAGGTGCAGGTTTTTGTAGACCCGCACGCGCTTGTTGTCCAGTGCTTTGGCCAGTGCTTCGGCGCTGCGGTAATAAGGCTTACCGCGCAGCCATTGGGTTTCATTTGTGTTGGTCATTGGTTGCTCTCCATTTCCAATGGGTCGATATGTGCCCAGTACTCTTCACTGATTCGCTCAATAACTTCAGCCGCTTGGCGGGTCACGAGATTGAGGTCAGTCAGTGCTTCTACGTCTTCTTGCGTTACGCAAATCTCAATTGTGATGGGGTTTGTCTCAGTCATTTGGTTGCCTCCGTTTCTTCACCAAATCGGTTGATGTAACAGATGTCGAGGAACGAGTCGATGCAGTCTTCCAACCGGGAGATTTCGTAGTCATCCTTGTAGAAGGCTTGGCAGTCGCGGGCACAGAGGATGGCTGCATCCCGCAGTTGGCTGCACCGCCACGAGTCTTCGCCCATGAATTTCTCGACGGCCCGCATGCGGTATTCCAGACCATCGAGGTCGAGTTCGTCTTCGTCGCAATACTCAATATCTTGGCCGTCGTAGCGGGTAGTGACCAAGTTCCAGCCACCGTTGTTGAACAGGTCGTAATAGATGTTCTGGACTTCACGCCAACAGTCAACTGCGATGTGTTCAGCCGACCCGGAGCCGGGGACTTCGGCACTGAGCCGTTCTTGACGGGCCTTCATCGTGGGGTTGTCATCGTGGCGGTCGCCATTCCAGTAAGTTTTGATATCAGCCATTGGATTCTCCTTTGTTAGATGGCTTGAGTAGTTAGTGGCAGGGCCACCCATCCCGACCCCTCCGTAGAGGGGGCAGGTGGGGGGTCGTGCGGATCAGCCGACCAGTACGGCCTCCTTCTTCTTGGGCAGGAAGGCGTCCACGGTGTCCTTCCAAACTTTGCCCTTGGCATCGTGGCCGGTGCCCATGAGGCGGGCGAAGTCGCGGTTGGTGGAATCCTCCTCTTCGCCGCGCACGGTGCGGTGGTGGTCGCACCATTCGGTCACGGCGTTGAAGGCGGCCCATGCGGAGCGCTCCATGCCGTTGGCCGTGCGGCCTTGCGAGAGAGACATCCATTGGGTGATGGTGTCCATCGCCATGGACGCGGACTTCTTCTCGCCCTTGGTCTTGGGATCGACGATCACCTTGCCGAAGTGGCGGCTGTACAACTTGGTGAGGAACTGCTCCAAATCGCCCTGCGAGAGTTCGACATTGGCCAGTGCCTCGCCCTGCACGGCGAACATGTTGTGCGCCATGTCAGCGTTGGCGAAGAATGCTTGCGCGTCCTCGATGGCGCGGGCATTGATCGAAGCGGTGTGGCGCAGAGAGCCACGGCGACCCTCGGCAAAGGCGGCATCGAAGGTGTTTTTGCAGACCACGCGAATGTTGGTGGCGTTGACGGTGAGCGCCATAGACCCATCGTGGGACGTGGCGAACATTGCGTACTTGGCCAATTCGTCAGTGGTGCCACGGGCCTCGATGGCGGTGCGGCCAAGGTCGGCCAGCATGGTCACAAGGCGTCCGCCCTTCATGGTCAGCGCAGTCTCGATGTACTTGCCACCAGCGCCACAAGTCGCGTCAACGAACTCGGCAAACTCGCGGTTTTGGAATGGCTTGTACGTGGGACTCACGTAGCCAAGAGTGTCCTGCGTATCAGTTCGGACAATCTCGTTGTGGCCAGCCTCGGCAAAGGTGCCGTCAGCCTTGCGGGTGTACAGCGGTCGAGACTCAATCTCCCAATCCATGGTCAACTTGTACGCCTCGGCGGCAGTGGTTTGTTCGGGCAGCACAGTGCCCAGTCCGTGCCATGCGCGCTCTTTGGCGAAGATGGCTTTGTCGGTGGTTGTGATTTCGTGGGACATGGAAAACTCCTTTGTTGTTGATGTCCGAGTGAATGGCGGACTCGCCGCCGGTGTGATGATTGTAGGGCATCAAGCCCAATAGTCAAGTAACTATTTGAAATTATTTGAAAGCCCGCCCGCACCGTGTCCAGCGCGGGGGGCGGTGGCATCATTCGCCATATTCGGCGTTGTGGGTTGCCCCGGTGTGGTCGCACGTCAGCGGCTCGCCTTCCCAATGGACAAAGAGGGCGTGAATAGTCCACTGTGGATCGCCCTGCGCGTCCCGGATGGCGTCTTGCTCTTCTTTGCATGCTTCGGCGCACAAGACGCCGCCATCGGCCATCTGCGCCCAAATCCGGTATCCGCCCGGCCATGCGTACGGACTCTTGACGATTTCATTGAGATAGTCAGTTGATCGCTGTTGTGCTTCGGTATTGATCATCATTGTCAACTCCTTTGATTTGTTGAAGAGGTGGCAACCAGTTTCCCGGATGCCACCCATGAATCTGTGGGGTGTTGTTCTTGCTTGCGCTCCCACCGGCTGTTGTGCTCGGAACGGGATGGCACCAGTCGAGGGGACGACTGAGGCAAGCGAAGTGTGCGGTTGTCAAAGAGGCGGTGCTCAATCGGCACAACATCAACATAGACCTTGAATTTGGAAAGTCAAATCAATTTGGACATTTTGTCAAAATATTTTTTGTGTGCCGGATTGCGACAATTCCGACAATAGGTTTGGCGTTGCTGTTGCTGCTGCTGCTGGCCATGTCCCATGGCGGTGCTCATGCTGCTGGCCATGGGGATGGGGCTGGGGATAGGACACAATCACATCCAACTGTGTCCAGCCTCGTGCGATGACCTGCTGTACCGGTACCGGTAGCCATGGGTGCCCTTGGCTCCCCCTAGCGCAGCCCCTGCAGCACGCTGTGGGGGTTTGGTGATGGTGGAACGCGCGTTGGGATCGGCTGACAGCGAGCCACACCACCCCCGTGATTAGTAAATCACATAAGCCCTAAAAATATATGACGCATTTTGGGGTGTTAAGAATGGTAAGACCATCCCCACCCGATGATTAGATATGCCACTAGGGTGGCACTGCAAAAAGGAAAGCAACATGCCAATGGTTAACGGTAAGAAGTTCCCCTACACCAAGAAGGGTAAGGCGGAAGCGAAGAAAGAAGAGATGAAGAAGGGGCGTAAAAGCCGCATGTCAAAGGCTGCCAAAGCCATGGCGATGCGTAAGTCCTACTGATGTCTCAGGCGCAGACTCCATACTTAAAGCCTCGTGACCCATTCGAGGCCGAACTAGCCCAAATCAAAGCAGATGAAGCGGCTAAGGAAGAAGCCCGTCGCGCGAGCAGCATGCAAGACGATGCTCTTGCTTTGATCCAGCAGAGGGTCTTAGACCAACTGGCGGAAAAGTACGGCGATGCTCCACGGGTGTCTCTCAACCCAGATGACCCGTATGAGCGTCGGCACAGGGAGCCGACTCCGCAAGAGGCTGCCCAGTATTACATGACCCGCCTTGAGCAAGAGGAGGCTTTTAACAGCCGCATCATGGATCCGAACCAACCAATGATTGGCCCGGACAATCGAACCGAAGCGGAACGTAAGGCCGATGATTACAGAATAATGCTTCGTGATGCAATACGAAGAGGCCAAAAAATCGACCCGGATGATTACGCCCGGTCGTTTGAGGGGCAAATGGCGCAGTCTGGCATGCAAGCCATAGACATTGCGTTTTTGGGCAGCGGTGCCCCGATTAAAGGGGGTATAGGGGTTTACCAATTTTTAAAAGGGATTGTCACCAAGGGGGGCAAAATGGCTGACGATGTTGCTGCGCCAGCCATCAACAGCATGCTTAGGTCGAGGACTAACCCTGTTCAGCGTCCAATCACCGGCACCATGAACTTTGCGACGAACACCAAAAGGGTTCTTGGCGGCGGAGTTGAGTTGAAGGCTGGCACTACACCAAGGCTTGTGTCTGAATTGCTTACTTTTGGAAAGCACCCAGTTACTCCTGCGACACTTTTTGGCCTTGGTCTGCTTGCTGACACCGAACAAGGCCAAGAATTTACAGAGGGACTGGCTGAGCAATATGGTGTTGCTGGCGACATTGTTAACCTTGCCAGAGGCCCAGCAGCACTACCCGGCAAAGCCGTCAAGTTTGGTTATGGGTCGCTGGTTGACCTCGGTGCAGGAGCCTTGCAGCGCCAAGTGCCCGTAACGTCTGGGCTGCAAACGGCTAACCCTCTAAACAATACTTACCGTGGCTACGACGGAACTGTGCAAATGGGCCAGCCCGTCCCAGAAGATCCGAAACCAATCACATTTGCCCCGCCACCAAGAGAACAGCCAGTTGCCCAAAATAGGTTTACCCGACAAGACACACCCGGAGGCCCAAGAGTCTGATGGCTAAGAACGTACCTACCAATCCAAAACTGTGGGCGGCTGCTAAAGCGGCGGCCAAGCGCAAGTACAAGGTCTATCCATCCGCCTACGCCAATGGTTACGCCGCCAAGGTGTACAAGAGCAAGGGTGGCGGCTGGAAGAAGAGTGGCTAATGGCTCGCATGGCGAACACTGGCGGCGGTCTGAAGCAATGGTTCGGACAGAACCAAGGCAAGGGCTGGGTAGATTGCAAGACTGGAAAGCCTTGCGGTCGGCAAAAGGGGGAGAAGAGAGCGGGCTACCCAGCCTGCCGCCCCACCATGGCCCAGTGCAACAGCGCAGCAAAAAAGAAAACTGGGCCTGCGAGGATTAGGTGGAACTCAGCAAAGAAGAAAGCAGCGAGTAGGCGGGCATGAACAACAGGTACATGAAGTTGGTGTCTCGGCAACACGAAGCCTTGAAAAAAGCCGCAAAACGCAAAGCCGATGCAGAAGCAAGCAACTACAAAGGCCCAGTCAAACTATCTGCTAAAGAAGAGCGTAAATACAAGCAGTGGTGGAACACCGACCCTGATGTCATCGCTTGGAAAAAAGACCTTGCCGGGCCGGATTTCGACTACCGCAAGATTAGTGAT
>JBMZAL010000108.1:2336-4983 GCA_049611325.1 Flavobacteriales bacterium | reverse complement strand
CTGGCCGGCATGTTTGTCACCATCGCCATGACGGGGCTTGACCAAGACATGATGCAGAAAAACCTCGCCTGCAGAAACCTGCGCGAGGCCCAGTGGAACATGGGGTCGTTCACCGTCATTTTGGTGGGCGCCAACCTGCTGTTCTTGACCATGGGCGCCATGCTTTGGATGCACGCAAACCAAATCGGCATGGCCCTTCCCGAAGCCACCGACCGCCTCTACCCCATGGTCGCCATGGGCGGCAGCCTCGGACCTGCCCTTGGTGTGGCCTTTGTCGTGGGCTTGCTGGCTTCGGCATTCAGCTCTGCAGACTCCGCGCTCACCGCATTGACCACCTCCACATGCGTCGACCTCCTCGGCACCCAAGAAATGTCTCCAGAGCGCGCCTCCCTCACCCGACGACGGGTCCACCTCGGCATGGCTGTGGCCTTGTGGGTGGTCATCATGGCGTTCCGTGCCGTCAACGACACTTCTGTGGTGGCGGCGTTGTTCACGGTGGCCAACTACACTTACGGTCCCCTGCTTGGGTTGTTTGCGGTGGGGATGTTTACCTCGTGGAACCCCAAAGCCAGCGCCGTGCCTTGGGTATGCATCTCCGCACCCATTCTCGGCTATGGTTTGGAGCAACTCCTGATGGGGTGGCTTGGCTTCAGTTTTGGGTTTGCCCTGTTGCCTGTCAACGGCCTTTTGACCGCCCTTGGCCTCGGAATGATTTCCCTGCAAACTCGCCCTTGATTGTCGGCGGGACTGCGTAATTTTGCCCCCGCATTTACGGACTGAAACACTTCCCATGGAACACACCACTTCTGACCTCTTGCAACGCCTCAGCGAATCCGCCACCATCGCGATGGCGAGAAAGGCACGCGAGCTCAAGGACCAAGGCGTCGACGTCATCTCCCTTTCTCTCGGAGAGCCCGACTTCGACACGCCTGCAGAAATGAAGCAAGCGGGCATCGACGCCATCGAAGCCAACGAAACGCACTACACTCCCGTTCCTGGCACGCCGCGCATCCGCAAGGCCATCGTGGAGAAATTCAAGCGTGACAACGGGCTGGAATACACCATGGATCAGGTGGTGGTCAGCACGGGTGCCAAGCAGAGCCTTGCAAACGTGGCCCTCTCGCTGGTCAACCCTGGAGACGAGGTCATCCTTCCTGCCCCTTATTGGGTCAGCTACGAAGAAATCGTCAAGGTGGCTGGCGGCATCCCCGTGGTGTTGCCCACAAGCATCGACAACGACTACAAAATCCAACCAAGCGAACTGGAGGCGGCCATCACGCCCAAGACACGCATGGTGATGTACTCGTCGCCTTGCAACCCTTCCGGTTCTGTGTACACGGAAGCCGAGACCGCGGCGTTGGCCGACGTGCTTCGCAAGCACGATCGCATCATCACGGTCAGCGACGAGATCTACGAACTCATCAATTTCACGGACAAGCATGCCTCCATGGCCGCCCAGCCTGGCATGTGGGAGCGCACAGTGACGGTGAATGGCGTTTCAAAAGGATTCGCCATGACGGGATGGCGCTTGGGTTATATCGGCGCGCCTACGTGGATTGCCGCTGCGTGCACCAAAATCCAAGGCCAGTTCACCTCAGCTCCTTCGAGCATCACCCAAGCTGCGTCTGCAGCTGCGCTTGAAGCCGACCCCGCGCTTGTGGGTGACATGGTCGACGCCTTCCGCCGCCGTCGCGCATTGATGGTGGAGGGGCTCAGTCAGGTGCCTGGATTCAAGGTGAATCAACCCATGGGCGCCTTCTACGTGTTCCCGGACGTGTCCGCTTTGTTTGGCAAGTCGTTCCAAGGAAAAACCCTTGAAAATGCCAACGACGTGGCTTTTTACTTGCTTGAAGAGGCCAAAGTGGCATCTGTCAGCGGGGCGGCGTTTGGAACCCCCGAGTGCATCCGTCTCTCCTACGCAGCAGCGGATGACGTGCTGACCGAAGCGGTTCGCCGCATCGACACCGCATGCCGTCAGTTGAGCTGAATCCCCTGAAGTTCCGACCTTTGGCGTCATGAGTGATTCCAACTCACCCACGTCGTTGGACAGCTTGCCGTGGTCCGAGCCCCGCGTTTGCGTGGTGGGAGACGTCATGGTCGACGCGTACATGTGGGGCCATGTCCACCGCATCAGTCCGGAGGCGCCGGTACCCGTGGTCGAAGTCTCCCGCAAAGAACAACGCGTCGGCGGTGCGGCCAACGTTGTGAAGAACCTCGCGGCCCTTGGCGCCGAAGTGGACCTCATCAGTGTGGTTGGGGACGATCAGGCGGGGCGTGACCTCACCTCCCTCCTCGCCACGATGTGCACCCCGCATTTGAGCTTGGATCCTTCTCGCCCCACCACTGTAAAAACGAGGGTGATCAGCGGAGGCCATCACGTGGTGCGCGTGGACGAAGAGTCCACGGCGGACGTCACCTCTCAGGTGTCGCAAAGAGCCCTTTCTTCCTTGAACGCCTTGCTGAACGGCGACCGCAAACCCGATGTCGTGATTTTGGAAGACTACGACAAGGGCTTGATGACCGAATCCTTCGTGGGGCAGGTCATCGACGCGTGCCGTCATGCGGATGTGCCGGTCACCGTGGATCCCAAGCTGAAACGCTTTGCCGCGTACCGTGAGGTCGACCTGTTCAAGCCCAACTTGAAGGA
>JBMZAL010000108.1:0-1994 GCA_049611325.1 Flavobacteriales bacterium | reverse complement strand
GGAAGCCCTTGAAGCCGAGCTTCCGCGCCTCAGAAAAACCAACATCTCCACGCATTGACTTGGCAATCGTTCAGAGAACGGGCCAACGTGTGGCTCTATGACAGCAAGGAGCGCGTCCTGGGCACGTTTCAGTGGTTGACGTTGTTGGTCAACCTCTCTGCCCTTTCTGTTCTGGCGATTTACTACGGATACGAGCACGATACAGAAACGTCGGCCTCCTTGTTTGACGTGGTCAAATTCAGTTTTGGATTCTACGTCCTGCACTACCTCGTGCGTGTGCTGTATCACTTTCATCCGACCACCTTTTTCAAGGAGACCTGGGCCGAGGGTGTGGTCATGGCCGTGCTGCTGGTGGAAGGGGTTGGCGACTTGGTTTGGGGCTCACCTCCGCTGGGACAGGGACTTGCCGTCTTGATGCCGAGCATTGGGGACTTCAGCACGTTTTTGGTCCAAGGCTACCTGTTTGTGGCCGTCTTGATGGAGTGGATGCGGCCCGGCTCGCGGCTACCTCGTGTGCGCCTCCACCCCGCAGTCATCTTCATTTTGAGCTTTGTGTTGCTGATTGTCGTCGGCACATGGCTGCTCAGCATGCCCCTCATGTCCACCGTGGAAGGCGGCATGCCGCTCGTGGATGCCTTTTTCACCGCAACAAGTGCCACGTGCGTGACGGGGTTGATGAGCGTGGACACCATGACCTACTTCACTTCCAAAGGACATTGGGTGCTTCTGTTTCTCATCCAGTTGGGCGGTCTGAACTTCATTGCCTTTGGGAGCTTCTTGGCGCTCGCGTCCAAATTTGGGGTGGCCGTGAAACAACACGATGTCATCGAGGACTTCGTCAACAGCGACAGCCTCCTCGGGAGCAGTGGCACCTTGGGCAAGGTGGTTGCGTGGTGCTTGGGATTGGAAGCGCTGGGCGCGGTGGCCCTCATGGCCTTGTGGGCCCCTGAAGTCGCCTTCAACGGCTTGGGAGATCGGATCTTCTCGTCTGTGTTTCACAGCGTGTCGGCCTTCAACAACGCGGGCATCACGCTGTTCACCGACGGCCTTGCGCATCCGTGGGTGGCCACCAACTGGCTGGTGCACTGGGTCATCACGGTCTTGGTGTTTCTCGGGGCCTTGGGCATGGTGGCCATGTTTGACTTGTTTGACCTCCGCAAACTCCGTGAGCGGATGGTTCAACCGTGGAAGACCATTTCTTTCCCCGCCAAAATCGCCCTCTACTTCTCGGTCATCCTCGTGGTGTTGGGCACCGTGGCATTTGCCGCGCTGGAGTGGAATGGCACCCTTGCGGGCATGTCTGGATTTGGGAAATTCACGACCGCCGTGTTCCAAAGCGTCACGCGCACCAGCGGATTCAACACCGTGGACATCGGCGCTGTCGGCATGCCCATGCTGTTCCTCCTTCTCGTCTTGATGTTCATTGGCGCGTCCTCGAGCTCCACCGGAGGCGGCATCAAAACGTCGACCCTGGCCATCGTGTTGGCCGACGTGTGGCGCACCGTCCGTGGCGGGGACCACGTGCAAATCTTCAAGCGCACCATCAGTGCCGTTTTGCGAAGCCGGGCCTACAGCGTCTTGCTGTTTTTCCTCGTCGGCAACCTCGTCGGCGTGTTTGTGCTCACCGTGACAGAATCGGCTTTGGTCACTTCCGGAGCGTCGACCTTCTTCGATTTGGCCTTCGAACACGTCAGCGCGATGGGCACGGTCGGATTGAGCACAGGCATCACGCCCCTTCTCAGCTCTGGGGGCAAGGTGGTGCTCGCCATGGCCATGTTCGTGGGGCGTGTCGGCACCTTGACCGTGGCCTTTGCCGTCGGGGGGCGCACTTCTCATTCTCACTTTAAATACCCCGAGGGGCATACCATGGTGGGATGAACCCTGCCGTGAGAACTCCTGTTTCATCTTTGCACCCAAACCACGTTCATGGGCACCCGAATCACCCCCTACGTCACGCCTGAAGAGGAAGCGAAAAAGAACCAAGTCGCGCGCAT
>JBMZAL010000107.1:4451-5003 GCA_049611325.1 Flavobacteriales bacterium | reverse complement strand
TTTTGCAGTCGGGCGTCCCACTCCAAAGCCTTTTCTGTACTGCATGCCACCGATTTGCCTCCGGGCACGGTTGACGCTGCAGAGGCCGAGGGGAAGTGCTGTTCAAACATTTCACGGTACCAATACCCTTCTTTGGTGCTGGGGGGATTGATGGGGAAGCGCGAGGCAGCTCGGGCCAAATCTTGGTCCGAAACGCGCGCTTCTGACTGGGCCTTGAGCGTGTCGATCCACAAATAGCCCACGCCGTCTGAAAATTGTTCTTTTTGGCGTCGCAAAATGGATTCAGGCAAGAGGCCTTCAAACGCATGGCGAATGGCCTCCTTTTCAAGTTTGCCGTTGCCGGCCATCTTGGCCTCAGGATCCAAACGCATGGCGTAATCAATGAACGATTTGTCCAAGAAGGGGACACGCGCTTCAATGCCCCACGCCATCATGCTTTTGTTCGCCCGGGCACAATCGTACTTGTGGAGGTCCAAGACTTTTCGAACCGTTTCCTCGTGGAATTCCCGAGCATTAGGCGCCAAATGAAAGTAGAGGTAGCCGCCGAACAGC
>JBMZAL010000107.1:0-4441 GCA_049611325.1 Flavobacteriales bacterium | reverse complement strand
GAACAGCTCGTCCGCGCCTTCCCCGCTAAGCACCATTTTGATGCCCATGGTTCGGATGCGACGGGCCATGAGATACATGGGGGTGGACGCGCGGATGGTGGTAACGTCGTACGTCTCGATGTGCTTGATGACTTCACTAAGGGCGTCAATGCCTTCCTGCACGGTGTAGGTCAAACTGTGATGCGTCGTGCCAATGTGGTCAGCCACGCGTTGGGCAGCGGCCAAATCGGGGCTCCCTTCCAGGCCAATGGCAAAACTGTGCACGTTGGGCCACCACGCCTGCGAGGCATTTTCGTCGTCCACACGGCGGCCTGAGTGACGCATGGCGAGGGCCGCAACCACAGAGGAGTCAAGGCCACCTGAAATGAGCAATCCGTAGGGCACATCTCCCATGAGGTGCGATTGCACAGCGCGGTCGAGCGCATCGTGCAACTCTTGTGGTCGGTAGGGCAGCTTGGGGTGGGAGTCCCAAGACATCCACTCTCGCTGGTAGCGCTGCACGGGGGTGTCGTCGGTGTCGGACAAGGTGTGTCCAGGCGGGAACGGCTGCACCTCCACACACACGTCTTCAATCGCTTTCATCTCAGAGGCCACCCACGTGTGATCTTCTGAATCTCTGCCGTAGTAGAGGGGAATGATGCCGATGGGGTCGCGTCCAATGAGCCAGTGACCTGTCTCGGGTTCCAAGAGGACAAACGCATACATGCCCTCCAAATGCTGCACCAATTCCGCCCCAAATTGGAGGTACAAAGGCAACATCACCTCACAGTCGGATTCGGTGGTGAACGAAGCCTCGCGCAACAGCGTCCGCTTCAGCGCGCGGTGGTTGTAGATTTCGCCATTGACAGCCAATAGGTTTCCGTGGATGGGGTCTTGCAGTGGTTGCGACCCGCTCGCGACGTCGACAATGGCCAGTCGCTCGTGCGACAAAACCGCGGTTGGCGTTTGGACCACACCTGACCAATCCGGACCGCGATGGTGCTGCTTCGATGACGCGTGGATCACGGCGTCGCGGTGGGTTTCGGTGCTTTGGTCAAGGCCGAGCAGGGCAGTGATGGAACACATGATCAAGTCAGATTGAAAGGACTAGAGGGGCATTTCCCTCGAGGTCCACTGAAGATACGAATTCCGAGTTAGCTTGCCCTCATGTTGATGAGCATTGTGGGCATGGGCGTGTTGTTGGGCATCGCGTATGCCTTTTCACGGAATCGAAAGGCCATTTCTTGGCGAACGGTGTTGGGGGCGTTTGCCCTGCAGTTTGGCCTCGGGGCCTTTGTGCTGAAGGTGTCTTGGGGGCAAAGGTTGCTCGCATCCATGACCGAAGGCGTGAATCAATTGCTGTCCTACGGAGATGCCGGCATCGGCTTTCTGTTTGGGGGACTCGTGGCCGAAAGTGTGGGATTCAGTTTTGCACTGAAGGTTTTGCCCATCATTGTGTTTTTCGCCGCCTTGATTGCGGTGCTGTATCACGTGGGCATCATGAAGTGGATCATTCGCATCATTGGGGGGGCGCTGCAACGCGTGTTGGGCACCTCTCGGGCAGAGTCCATGAGTGCCACGGCCAACATCTTCGTGGGCCAAACGGAGGCACCTCTCGTCGTCAAACCCTTCATCGCCACCATGACCCAATCGGAGTTGTTTGCGGTCATGGTGGGTGGCCTGGCCTCTGTGGCGGGTTCCGCGCTCGCGGGCTATGCGCTGATTGGGGTTCCCGTGGAGTACCTCATTGCAGCGTGTTTCATGTCGGCGCCAGGCGGGTTGTTGTTTGCCAAGATGCTGATGCCAGAGACCGAGACGCCTCTTGCGGAGCTGCCCGAATTGTCCGACGAGGATGCGCCGGTGAATGTCATCGATGCCGCGGCCAACGGGGCGTCGTCAGGGCTTCATTTGGCCTTGAACGTGGGGGCCATGTTGTTGGCTTTTGTGGCGCTCATTGCCGTGGTGAACGGCGTTTTGGGTGGCGTGGGCGGCTGGTTTGGCATGCCGGAATTGACCTTGGAATTGTTGTTGGGTTGGCTGTTCAGCCCGCTCGCCTTTCTCTTGGGCGTGCCTTGGGCAGAAGCCGTGACTGCGGGGTCGTTCATTGGGCAAAAATTGGTGGTCAATGAGTTTGTGGCTTACCTGAACTTCGCCCCGTTCCTCGCGGAAGGTGCAGAAGTGGTGCTGTCGCCAAAGACCGCGGCCATCGTGTCCTTTGCCCTTTGCGGGTTTGCGAACCTTAGTTCGATTGCCATCTTGCTGGGCGGATTGGGGGGAATGGCGCCATCGCGCCGGAAAGACATCGCCCGAATGGGGTTGTTGGCGGTCATGGCGGGAACGATGTCCAACCTGATGTCGGGCACCATTGCCGGCTTTTTCGTTGCCATGGCATGAGCAAATCGGTGGGTCAAGGCGTGGGGCTGCCCCAAGAGTGGATTCGCAAGAAGCGGGATGGGCAGTGCCTGTCTCTGGAGGAAATCACGGCTTTTGTGGAGGGCGTGACCTCGGGCGCGGTGACAGAGGCCCAAATCGCAGCCTTCTCCATGGCGGTCTTTTTCCAAGATTTGGATGTGGACGAGCGGGTTGCCCTCACTTTGGCGGTGCGCGATTCAGGACGCGTATTGTGCTGGGACCACGACCGATTGCACGGTCCGATTTTGGACAAGCACAGCACCGGAGGGGTGGGAGACACGGTGTCTTTGATGCTCGCGCCCATGCTCGCAGCTTGTGGCGTGCACGTGCCCATGATTGCCGGCCGGGGGTTGGCGCACACGGGTGGGACCATCGACAAGCTTGAGGCCATCCCTGGGTACCAAACTGGCGTGGACGCCGCCCATTTTCAGCGCGTCGTGGAACAACACGGATTTGCCATTGTGCGCCAGACCGACGACCTCGCCCCGGCCGACCGACGCATGTATGCCACGCGCGACGTTACGGCCACCGTGGAGCACCTCGGACTGATCACGGCCTCCATCGTGTCCAAAAAATTGGCGGCAGGCCTTGAGCACCTCGTACTCGACGTCAAATGTGGAAACGGCGCAGTCATGGAGGATGCGGAGGAGGCGCGGCGCTTGGCGGAGAGCATGGTCGCGGTGGGCAACGGCGCCGGCATGAAAACGTCGGCGCTGCTGACGGACATGTCTGTGCCTTTGGCTTGGTCCGCAGGCAATGCTCTTGAAGTGCACGAGGCCGTGTCTTACCTAAAAAATCCTGCCTCACGGCACCCTCGCCTGCAGGAGGTGGTTATGGCGTTGGGCAGTGCGTTGCTCGTTCAGGCGGGCGTGTGTCCTGATCCGTCTTCGGCCTCAAAGGCCTTGTTGGGCACCCTTGACAGCGGATCAGCGTTGTCGGCTTGGGCCGCGAGCATCGAGGCCATGGGCGGCGACCCGAAGGTGATTGAGGAACCAGAAAAGGTATTGCCTCAAGCCCCTGTCGTTCGCCCCATCCGAGCGCCTCGTTCAGGGGTGCTGACAGGGTACGATGTCCGGCAAGTGGGCATGACCGTGGTCGAGCTTGGTGGGGGACGCACCCGACCCGACGCGTCCATCGAT
Source organism: Flavobacteriales bacterium (assembly GCA_049611325.1). Taxonomy (GTDB): domain Bacteria; phylum Bacteroidota; class Bacteroidia; order Flavobacteriales_D; family Sanyastnellaceae; genus UBA11663. The sequence goes on along the minus strand of JBMZAL010000107.1, from coordinate 911 downwards.
CCTTCGGTGGGGTTGAGCCAAATCACTCTGGCAGGTGAATCCAAGAAGGAGGGCGACGTGTTGGCCCTGGTCCATGCGCGCAACGACGCTGAAGCAGCGCGGGCAGGGCAGCGTTTTATGACTGCATTGAAGTGGGACCAACCCGAAGATGTTCCACAGGTGCTGCAGGGTCGAATTGACGGATCGCCGCACTGAAATCAAGTGACGTTGTTGACCTTTGGGGCATGGTGAAAGTGAAGATGTTTTCTTCGGTGTCGTTCGAGCCTGAAGCGGCCCTCGACATGCCGGAGCTCGACGCGGGGGTGTTTTACGACGTGGTGGACTCCAGGAGAAGCACCCGCATCTATGCGCAGGATGGCATTCCCGATGAAGTCATCGACAGGGTGGTCGACGCAGCCCAAAAGGCGCCCAACTCGTCCAACCTGCAATGCTGGGAATTGTACAGGGTGGTTTCCCCCGAGAACAAAGAAAAATTGGTGAAAGCCTGTCTTGGACAACCTGCAGCTGCCACGGCCCCGGAGTTGTTTGTGTTTGTCGCGCGGCCAGACCTGTGGCGTCGCAACAACGCATGGACCCTTGAAGAGTTTGACCGTCGCGGCAACATGCCTGAAAGGGCGTATCAATACTTCACCAAAATCACACGCATCGCCTACACCCAAGGGGTTTTCGCATGGGTGAAGCGGCTGTGGTTTCCCTTGCGTGGGTTGACTCGGGCCACGCCACGCGAGCCCATTGGGTGGGCAGACATGAGGGTATGGGCGCATAAAAGCACGGCGCTTTCCGCGGCTCACTTCATGTTGGCCATGCGTGCGGAGGGGTATGACACCTGCCCCATGGAAGGGATGGACAGCAGAAGGGTCAAAAAATTGTTGGGTTTGCCACGCCGCGCCGAGGTCTGCATGGTGGTGTCT
>JBMZAL010000106.1:0-5003 GCA_049611325.1 Flavobacteriales bacterium | reverse complement strand
AAAACTTGGGGCGAGCTGCGACTGGAACCGAACGCGCTTCACGATGGACGAGGGCTACTACAAAGGCGTCATTGACACGTTTGTGGAGTTCCACGAGAAGGGATTGATTTACCGAGGGGTACGCATGGTCAACTGGGATCCCGTGGCTTTGACGGCGCTGAGCGACGAGGAGGTGATTCACACCGAGGAGCACGGCAAGCTCTACTATGTGCGTTACGCCATTGCAGGGGAAAACGACCGCTGGATCACCGTAGCCACCACGCGACCTGAAACCATCATGGGGGACACGGCCATTTGCGTGCACCCCGACGACGAGCGTTACAAAGACCTCGTGGGCAAAAAGGCCATCGTTCCTGTGGTGAACCGAGAAGTGCCCATCATTGCAGACGACTACATCGACATCGAGTTTGGGACGGGGTGCCTGAAAGTGACACCTGCCCACGACACCAATGACTATGACCTCGGCCAAAAGCATGGCCTCGAGACCATCGACACCATCAACGCAGACGGCACCATGTCAGCGGATGCCGGTGAATACGAAGGCATGGACCGGTTCGAGTGTCGTAAGAAGTTCCCGGAAGAGTTGGACCGCCTCGGCAACCTCGTCAAGGTGGAGGACTACACCAACAAGGTGGGGCGCAGTGAGCGCACCAATGCGGTGATCGAGCCGCGCTTGTCGCTGCAGTGGTTCTTGGCAATGGAAGAATTGTCGAAGCCGGCCTTGGAGGCGGTGATGAACGACACGGTGCAATTCCACCCGCCCAAGTTCAAGAACAGCTACCGCCACTGGATGGAGAACGTCAAGGATTGGTGCATCAGCCGCCAGTTGTGGTGGGGCCACCAAATCCCTGCGTGGTTCTTTGGCGAAGGAGAAGAAGACTACGTGGTGGCGCGCACGGAGGAAGAGGCCTTGACACAGGCTCAAACGAAGTCAGGCAATGCCGACATGACCATGGCGGACTTGCGTCGCGACGAAGACGTGATGGACACGTGGTTCAGTTCTTGGATTTGGCCCATTCAGGTGTTTGACGGCCTGCACAAGGAGGAGGAAGTGGCGTATTACTACCCCACCAACGACCTCGTGACGGCGCCTGAAATCATGTTCTTCTGGGTGGCCCGCATGATCATCAGCGGCTACCACTACCGCGGAGAAGCGCCCTTCAAGAACGTCTACTACACCGGCATTGTACGAGACAAGAAGGGCCGCAAGATGTCCAAGAGCTTGGGCAACAGCCCGGATCCCATCGACCTCATGAAGCAATACGGTGCGGACGGCGTTCGTGTGGGCATGCTGTTGACGTCGCCTGCGGGGAACGACTTGCCGTTTGACGAGAAGCTCTGTGAGCAGGGACGAAACTTCGCGAACAAGATTTGGAATGCGTTCCGACTCGTGCAGGGATGGGAAGTGGACGAGGCGAAGGCCCAACCGGAAGCGGCGGCCACGGCCGTGGCGTGGATGGAAGCCCGAAGCCAGCAGGCCATGGAAGAGCTGGACACGGCGTTTGCCAGTTTCCGATTGAGCGAAGCGCTGATGACGACCTACCGCTTGGTGTGGGAGGAGTACTGCAGTTGGTACTTGGAGTCGATCAAGCCACCGTTTGGCGAGCCGATTGACGGGGCCACAAAGCGCGCGACACTCGAGATGTTTGAGCGCATGCTCAAGTTGTTGCACCCGTTCATGCCGTTCCTCACGGAGGAAGTCTGGCATTGGACGAACGAGCGCAGCGGACATGCAGACGATTTGTGTGTGGCCGCTTGGCCGGAGCGTGCGGCGTATGACAAGGCCATCTTGTCCGACATCGACATGGCCAAGGAGGTGGTCACTGCCATTCGCAACATCCGCAACGACAACGGGATCCCCAACAAGGAGAAGCTCGAATTGAAGGTCCAACCTGGAGAAGGGTATCCCGCGCACCTCGAGCCTTGGATAGCCCACCTCACCAACCTAAGCAGCATTGAGCATGTGACGGAGAAGGTGAAGGGCGCGTTTGGCTTTGTGCAGGGCACGCACCGGTTCTCGGTGCCGTTTGGTGAAGGCTTCGACATCGATGCAGAGCGGGCCAAAGTCCAAAAGGACCTCGATTACCAGCAAGGCTTCCTGCGCAGCGTGCGTGGCAAACTCTCCAACGAGAAGTTTGTGAATGGGGCACCGGAACAGGTGGTCGAGAACGAGCGCAAGAAAGAGGCTGACGCGTTGGCCAAGATTGCGGTCCTCGAAGAGAAGCTCGCAGACCTCGGTTGAGTGCCTGACCGCGCGAACACGACGCCCTGTTGGGGTGTTGTGTGGGCATGTTTGGACTCTTCAAAAAAGACCCCGTGGAAAAGCTCCGGAAGGAGCACGCGGACCTGTTGGCCCGCGCCCACAAAATGAGCACAGTGGACCGTGCCAAGTCAGACGCGTTGGTGGCGCAAGCCGCTGAGGTGGAAGCCAAGTTGATGGCCCTCCAATCTGAGAAGTCATGAGGATGGTGGCGATTGTCGGGGACAGCCGAGGCATTGGCGCGGCCCTTCGTGAGCAGTTGTTGGCCCAAGGGGTGCGCGTGATTGGCGTGTCTCGGACGGGCGTGCAACGAGAAGGGGGAGAGCATCCCAACTACCAGAGTTTGGTGTTTGACGCGGTGGAGCATCCGTGTGATTTGTCTGGGTTTGCCGACAAGTTGGACGGGCTCATCTACTGTCCAGGTACCATCAAGCTCAAGCCGTTGCGCGGCTTGAAGCCGGAGCAATTCCAAGACGATTTCCGCATCAATGTGCTGGGCGCAGTCCAAACGCTCAAAGCCAATCATGCCCTGCTCAAAGCGGGTGCTGTGGACGGGGCCAAGCCTGGCGTGGTGCTGTTCAGCACCGTGGCGGTGCAAACGGGCATGGCGTTCCACGCAAGCATCGCAGCGTCGAAAGGCGCCGTGGAAGGTTTGGTGCGGACGTTGGCCGCGGAGTGGGCGCCGGATATTCGGGTCAACGCGGTGGCGCCGAGTTTGACGGACACGAGCTTGGCGGCGAGCTTGCTCGGCAACGACGCCAAGCGAGAGGCCGCAGCGGACCGTCATCCGCTGAAGAAGGTGCTTGGCGCAGACGAAGTGGCCTCTGCCGCGGCGTACTTGGTGTCGGAGCATGCTGCGGGGATCACCGGTCAGGTCATGCAGGTCGATGCCGGGATGGGCGCCGTGCGATGAGCGCCGAGGCGGACATGGTCCGTTGGACCCGGGAAGACCTTGAAAGGTGGCCTTCCCGAAAGCGTGCACGGACGGTCAACAGCTTGAGTGGATTCAAAAGCGCCACATTGGTGGGGTCGGCAGACTTACAAGGCGTTCACAATTTGAGTGTGGTGAGTTCGGTGGTGCATCTTGGGTCGAGTCCCGCCCAAATGGGCATGGTGCTTCGCCCGCCAGGTGACGAGGCCCACACGTACAAGAATTTGATGGCCACGGGCCAGTGCACCTTCAACCACATTGGTGTGGCGTGGGTGGCCCAAGCTCACCAATGCAGCGCACGGTACCCGGCAGAGGTGTCGGAGTTTGAGGCTGTGGGCTTGACGCCGTGCGGTGTGGAAGGGACGTGGAAAGCCCCGGCAGTGTCCGAAGCGCGCGTGCGCATGGGCCTGACTTTGGCGGAAGACATGGTGTTGCCCAACCGATGCCACTTCATGGTGCTCGATGTGCAATGGGTGGAGGTCGATGGGCGCGCTGTGGCCGAAGACGGCTACGTCGATTTGGGACGGACTGGTACGACGGCCATCAGTGGCTTGGATGGCTACCACGAGACCACGCATTTGGGGCGGTTGTCCTACGCGAAAGTGGGCAAGGACGTGGATGTGTTGACCGATGTGATGGCCGGCTGGAACGACGTGTGATGGCGGCGGGGGTGCATGTGGTGTGGTTCAAACGAGACCTGCGGACGCGGGATCACGCCCCGTTGCAGCGCGCCCTTCAATCTGCGTCCCACGCGGGGGGGCAAGTGTTGCTGTTGCAAGTCTTCGAACCTGGCTTGTTGGCCCATCCCACCACGTCGTCCCGTCACGTGAGTTTTCAATGGGAATGCGGCGACGACATTCAATTCACGTTGAAACAGGAGTCGTGGGGCTTGACCTTTCACCGCGTGTGTGCCCCTGTGCTGGATGTGCTGGAGCATCTTCGGCAGACCGTGGGGGTTGCTGCCATTCATTCCCATGAAGAGACGGGGGTGTTGTGGACGTTCGACCGGGACAAAAAGGTGGCGCAATGGTGCAACGCCCATGGCGTGCCTTGGCATGAGGTTGCGCAGGCCGGAGTGCAGCGTCGAAGAACGTCAAGGGCGGGATGGGTGGAAGCCTGGCACGTCAACATGGCCCGGCCTTGGGCAAACCCAGATTTGGAAGGATGGCAAGCTTCGGAAGGCAGGGAGGCGGAGGTGGTTTGGCCTGAGGCTTGGACGTTGCAAGGGGCGCCTCCGGTGGCGCATGAAGAGGATTTGAAGGGCGCGGGGCCGTTTCAACCGGGTGGGGAACGGGCGGGTCATGCGTACTTGAAGAGCTTCTTGAAGGAGGGCCGGATTCACACCTACCAAAAGCACATCAGCAAGCCCGCATTCAGCCGCAAGAGTTGCAGCCGCTTGTCGCCTTATTTGGCGTGGGGGGCGATGACCATCAGGCAGGTGTATCAAGCGTTGGAAGCCACCTCTCAAGGGCGAAATCACCATGCGTTTGGAAGCCGCCTGCGCTGGCATTGTCACTTCATCCAAAAGTTCGAATCTGAACATGCCCTTGAGTGGCGCAACGTCAACCGGGCCTACGACGCCCTTCCGGTGCAACACAACCCGGAATGGCTGGCGCGTTGGAAGGAGGGGACGACAGGCGTTCCTCTTGTGGATGCCTGCATGCGTGCCGTGCGGGAGACGGGGTATTTGAATTTTCGGATGCGGGCCATGTTGGTGAGTTTTTTGACCCACCACATGAACCATGCATGGCAGGACGGTGTGGAGCACTTGGCGCGGTGTTTTTTGGACTTTGAACCTGGGATTCACTACAG
>JBMZAL010000105.1:0-5031 GCA_049611325.1 Flavobacteriales bacterium | reverse complement strand
AAGTACTTGTCGGTGGTGGAAAGTGGCCTGAACCCCGAAGCCCGATCGCCGGCGGGCGCGCGCGGCCTGTGGCAGTTCATGTACTACACGGCGAAGGCGGAGGGTCTTCGCATCGACGGGTATGTGGACGAGCGAAAAGACCCCTTGTTGTCCACAGAGGCGGCTTGTCGACACCTGCGCCGATTGCATCGGATGTACGGCGACTGGTACTTCGCACTCGCGGCGTACAACGCGGGTCCAGGCAATGTGAACAAGGCGATTCGTCGGTCTGGAGGCAAGACCAATTACTGGGAGGTGCGGCCGTTCTTGCCCAAAGAAACCCGCGATTACGTGCCCAACTTCATTGCCGTGGTGTACCTGATGGAGCACCACGCCGACCACGGCATCTTCCCACAAAAGGCGCTTCCTGGGGCGATGTCGGTGGACACGCTGATGGTGGAGGGGCCGTTGCGCTTCGACCAAATGGCGGCCGTGACGTCCCTTTCCGAAGCGGAAGTTGCCGTTCTGAACCCCATGTATCGCCTGAAAATCTTGCCTGGACCGGGCGAAAAATTCGCGGTGCGCTGGCCAGTGGAAAAGGTGGCCGAGTTTTTGGGAGAGGAAGAGGCGATGCGCGCCCACAAACCCGATTTGACCCCCTCCATCAAGTACGAGCCCGAGCCTGTGGTGTACCGGGTGAAAAGTGGCGATGTCCTTGGCACCATTGCCCGAAAGCACGGGGTGAAAGTGTCCCAGCTCAAGGCTTGGAACGACCTGAAAAGCACCACCATTCGCGTGGGTCAACGATTGATCATCCATGCAGATCCCAACACCCTCTAAGTTCTTTTCGGCTTGGCTCGTTGTGGCCTTGGCGCTTGTATCCTTGTCCGCCTGCGAAGGGGATGGGGCGAGGGTGGCGCTCCCCGGCAAGGTGGGGGCGGCAGGAGAACTGGTGGTGGTGGCGACGCCTGAGGTTTGGGCGGGACCCGCGGGGGACACCATCCAGGCGTTGATGGGCCAGCCTTATCCGGTGTTGCCTCAGTACGAGCCCTTGATGGACGTGGTTCACCTGGAGCCGGAGTTGTTTGACCGGTTTTGGAAGCCCCACCGCAACATCTTGGTGCTGGAGGTGGCCGACAGGGTGGATACCCAAGAGCCGTCGCTAACGTTTTACCGAAACAAGTACAGCCGCGGCCAAATCTACATGGTGGCCAAGGCTCGCACGGCAGAGGCGCTGACCGAGGTGTTGTTGTCCCGCGGCGGGGAGATGGTCAGCTTGTTGCACGCCGAGGAGGCATCGCGCTTTGCCGACATTGTGGCGCTTTCGACCAACGAAGTGGTGGCCCGCGACGTGTTGAACAAGTGGGGCATCCAGGGATTGTGGCCCAAGGATGCGCGCTTGGCCAAACAAACCGACGACTTCTGGTGGGTCGACCGCCAGCTCACCCGGCTGAAAGGCGGCGACAACCATGACATCCAACAAGGGTTCTTCATTCACAGCGAACCGTATGTCAGCACGGATCAACTCAGTTTGGAACACGTGCTTGACCGTCGGGATGAGGTGACCCGAAAGCACGTCCAAGGCCCCACACCAGGCAGTTACATGGCCACCGAACGGCGGTTCTTTCCCGCTTATGAGGAGATGCAGTTTGACGGCCACTTCGCCCTCGAGGTGCGCGGCTTGTGGAAGATGGAAAACGACTTCATGGGCGGACCCTTTTACAGCTTGACCATCGTGGACGAAGCAGAAGGGCGACTCCTGACGATTGAAGGATACGCCTACGCGCCCTATTTCGACAAGCGGCCCTACATCCGCGAAGTGGAGGGGCTGGTGCGCCGGTCGGCCTTGGTGGGCATTCCGAAGCCCGCCCCCTGATCAGCGCGCCACCACAAACGTGCCCGAGGCGCGGATCGCGCCGCCTTCCGTTCCAAAGCGCACCTCATAGGTGCCCCGAGGCCAAGTGCTGACGTCCACGTGCCCGTCGGTGTGGGGTGCCGAGTGCACGAGCTGGCCTGCGGCGTTGAAGACGCTCACGACGAGTGCCTCTGAGGGATTGAATCCAGGAAGGTTCCAACGAAGCGTTTCGCGGGTTGGATTGGGCATCAAGGTGAGTTCAGGGGTGGACGGCGTGGTCACCTCTTGGAGGGCCACAGAAACGTCGCCTTTGGCGAAAGCGTATTGCCCCTTGCGAAGCTTGGAAATCTTGAAAACGCCACTGCCGTTGGCGAGCGATCCGGCTTGCCAGTCGTAATCGGGGTATTGGACCCAAGGCGAACCGGCGCGCGGCCGCCACGCAAGGAACGCCCCTTCTTCCGTGTCTCCGTAGAGTCCCGCGTCGAGGTCGGTGTCGTCGTTGCCGACGTAGTTGAGTCGGGCGTCCAAGAGGGGCGCGTTGTCGCTGCCCTCTTCCCAGGTGCCGTCCACCACCCAAAAGTGGGTGTCACTCAAGCTCTCCACATAAGGTGCCGCAGGACCTTGGTCGGGGGCGGCCCAGTGGTGCTCCACACGAACCAGGATGCTGTCTCCCTCGGGGATGTCATCGCACCCTATACGCATGTCCACCCAAGGCAGGTTGCTCAAACCCGTGGGCTCGGTGACGGCGAAGGTGTGGTCCAGGCGGCCTTGGTTGAGCCGTCCGTCGGCATTCAGGCCAACCAAGATGAAGGGCTCTTCGTGCTGAAAGCTGATTTGGTCAAACTCTCCACCGATGCGTGCGTGCACCAACGTGGTGTCCCATTGCGCGTTCCACAGCGTCACATCCAAGGGCTCGTTTTCGTGGAAGCCCGCGCACGCTCGGAGTTTTTGGTGCAGGTGCAGCGTCGTGGCAAAGCAGCCGTTCTCGGGCGCTGTGCTCGTGCTGTCGACGACCCACGTGCTGAACCCCGGCTGCAGCACTTGGGCCTCAAAGAAGGGGGTCAAATCTTCCCCCGTGGCCTCCTCGAGAAGCATTTCGAAGTCGGCCACATCCATGTGGCTGTCAAAACGCGCCGCGATGACGTCTTGACCGGCTTGACGGAACACCTCGTCCCCGAGGTAGGCGCGGAGGTTGTGCATGATGCTGGCGCCCTTGTAGTAAGTGTGTCGTCCGTAGATGTGTTCGTCGGGCATGGGCGAAAGGGGGTGAAACCCTTCGTCTTGCACGTGGCACTCCTCCAGCACAAATTGTTGGTTGTCTTTGACCAAATCCACAAAGGCCTCGTGGCCGTCTTTCCACTCCACAAAAAGGTGGCTGCTGTATTCCGCAGGTCCTTCCTTCAACCACATGTGGTTGTGGATGGTGGGGGCCACCAAGTCGCCCCACCAGTGGTGTCCCAATTCGTGGGCGAACAAGTCGCCGTTGGCGAAGTTGCTCTGCTCCATCATGAACCGGGGATAGGCGATGTTGGTGGGAATTTCGAGGGCGCCGTCGGTGGTCAACACGTACCCGACGCGCTCCCAGGCGTAGGGACCCCACCAGTATTCCAAGGCGTCAATGGCGAACCCGAGGTCGGCAAATTTGGCCTGCATGGCGTTGATGTCTCCGGCTTTTCCCGTCAAGCGAACGGGGATGTTTCCGTATTCGCCCTCGTGCACGTAGTCGTGGTCCACGTATGGACCCACGGCAATGGCGCTGAGGTGTGTGGGGATGGGGTGGTCGAGTTGCCAGGAGGTTCGAATCGTGTCTCCGCCCAGCTGAACTTCCTCCACCAAGTGGCCTTGGTTGTGGGCGCGACGACCCCCTGCGCTGGTGATGTGATAGGTGTAGGTGGCGCGTTCCACAAAATTGTCGAAGCACGGGTACCAGACCCTGCCGAAGTTGGGCGGGATGGAGGTCAATCCAATGCCGAGGTTGTAAACGAGGTCGCTTGCGTAGTACATGCCTCCCCAATAGGGATCGTCGTTGGGCTGTCCCCCATACCAAACCTGCATCTCCACCGCCTCACCTTCCGTCATGGGGGCCGGCGCATCCACGTGGAGTTCAGGCCCCGCCTGTTCGAAGGTCGCCGCATTGCCGTTCCAATGAACGCTGTCGACAGTCAAGCCTGCGAGGTCCCACCACATGGACGATCCTCCGCCTTGAAGCACCGTGAAATCGATGGTGGCCAAGGCCTGCATGGATTGTCCGGCATAGTCCGTCACGTCCAACACCAAATCGTAGTGCACAACGTCAAAGCTGTCACTGCGCGCGATGCTCGGTCCCATGTCGTAGTTGTCAACGGGCAACACCCGAAGTGAAGGGGCGTCTTGGGTGCACCCCATGGCCTTGCAACCTTGAGCGAGGAACGGTGCACGCACCGTGCGTTCGTGTTCGTGAAGCCGGGGGAGAGACGGGGTTTGGGCCACGGCCAAAAAGCCGGACGCCATCGCCCACACCAAGAGGGAACCACGAGAAAAAAGGGAGTCCATTTGCGCAATCATGCCTCCAAGTTAGGTGTACTTTCGCCGCATGAAACAGGTTGAACGTACCTCCCTCGTCGAAGTCGCATACACCCTTCGTGCCGACGGCCCGGAAGGAGAAGAACTGGAAACCTGCACCGAGGAAGCGCCCTTTGTGTTCCGCATGGGGGACGAAGAAGCGCTCGAAGCGTTTGAGCAGCAGTTGCTGGGAAAAAAGGCGGGCGAGCCGTTTTCGTTCGTGATCGCCTGTGAGGACGCGTACGGCGACGAGACCGAAGAGGCCATTGTGGCGTTGCCCAAGGAGACCTTCATGGTCGACGGCAAAATCGACAAGGAAGTCATGAAGCCCGGAGAGGTCGTGCCGCTGGAGGACGACGAGGGCAACGAGTTGATCGGGGTTGTGGTGGAGGTGGAGGGTGACGTGGTGCACGTCGATTTCAACCATCCCCTTGCTGGGCTTGACCTTCATTTTGAAGGGGTGATTGTGGCCCTCGGCGCTTGACCTCGGGGCAACACGCCCCACACATTTTGTTGACGAAAACCCAACCCTTGGTTGGCGCCCAAGTGAACATGAGGTGTGTTCTTTCACCTCATGCCTAACAACCATTCAAAACCCCACAGCGGGGATGCACCCCAATTGGTCGTCATGGACCTTTTGGGGGTGTTTGTGGAAC
>JBMZAL010000104.1:0-5044 GCA_049611325.1 Flavobacteriales bacterium | reverse complement strand
CTGCCGTGGCACGGGCTTGGAAGAGGTCGTTCAGGCCGATGTACGTCGAGACCAGCAGCAGGAATCCCTTGTTGCGCCACGTTTCCTGTTGGTAGAAGTTCTCAATGAGCCCAAACAGCATGGTCTCACAGCCGTCGTAGTTCTCTGTGTTGAACGCGTGCTCGGCGAGGAGGTACTGGGCCTCGGCACCGGCGCTGCCGCCAAACGTTACGAGCTCGTCGAGGTCCTGGAGCACCGTGCTGTGCTGACCTTGGTTGCACGCGATCCGTGCATTCCAAAGCTTGGCCGTGCGGCGAATGTCGTCGGGCGTGGCGGGGTCGTACATCACGCGTGCCGCAAAGTCGGCGGCTTGGTTTTCTTGTCCGAGGAGGTAATGACAGCGCATTTGGCCGATGGCGGCTTCCAGACGGTTGGTTTGGAGCATGGCCACTTCTTCGAGGGTCTCGTAGTGCCCCAAGGCTGCACGGTGGTCGCCGGCGTTCCACGCGATGGTGGCGGCACCCAAGGACGAAGCCTCGGTGAATTCCCCGGCGGGCATGGCCAGGACGGCGAGGTACGCCGTGTAGGCTTCTTCTGGGTTTCCTTGCCCAAACTGGCAGTTGCCCGCGTAGAACTGGGCCTCCGAGATGTAGCGACCGGCAGGGTATTGACGGATGTACTCCTCAAGGCGTGGCAGGGCTTCTTCGCATCGGTTCTCCAGGGCGAGGTAAGAGGCAGATTCAAAGATGCGCTGCTCGATTTCGTCGCCATCGAGCCCCACGGCCGCGGGCAAGTTGTCGAGCAAGCCACGGCGAATGAGCAAGGGCTCCACAATGTTGTAGGCGTCGGCCGCCACGTTGTCGTTTCCGTAGTCGTTGCGGATGCGATCCCAAAGGGCAAGCACCTTGTCTTCCTGTCCTTGCTTGACACCGACCAAACACAATTCCACCAAGGCTTGCTTGGCCCGTGGCGTGGCGCCAAAGTCATCGACCAGGCGAAGGAGTTTGGCCTCGGCCTTGTCCAGCTCGTCGCGTTCAATGTGGGTCCGGCCGGCTTGGAACAACGCCTCCACGACCAAACGACTGTCCGGGTGGTCCTCGAGGAGTTGGTTCAGTCGGGTCAATTGACCGGCCAGGTCTTCATCGAGTTTGGCGGACATGGCCCGTTGGAACAACGCGTAGTCGAGGGGCTTGACGCCACGTGCCAACACGCGGTCGTAGTACTCCGCGGCTTGGTCGAAGGACTTGAGGGCGTAGAAACAGTCAGCCGTTCGGAGTTCGGCATCGCGCATGCGGGAGGGATCGTCGTCGGGGTTGGTCTCCAGGTATGAACGGAAGGCTGACAGCGCATCCGTGTACTTTTCGCTCTTGTAGTGGGCGTAGCCGCGGGCGTAGTCCGCATCGTTGTGCAATTCGCTGAGGTAACTGCCTGGGGTGGTGCTGAACTTGGCGTAAGCTGCAGCGGCGCCTGGGTAGTCTCCCTTGTTGTAGAGAATCTCACCTTCCCAGTAGAATGTCTCTGCGAACAGTTGGGGGTCGACGTTGTTGGCCCGCGAGCGCTTGAAGAAGGTCAGAGCCTGTGAAAGCTGCTTGTTCTGGAAGAGCTCCACCGCGCGGTTGAAGGCGAGTAGCTGGGCTGCGGAGCGCACGGTCTCGTCCGGGTTCGTGATGTTGTCCAGGGCCTTGAGGGCACGCTCGTAGTCGCGGCTGGTCATGTGGACCTGCAACAAGAAGCGGTAGGCTTCATCGCGCCGAGGCGATGAGGGAAATTGCTCTAGGTAGGTTTCGAAGGCCACAATCGCATCGTCAAACGGGTTGAACGAAAGCTCGTAGGCCAGTTTGGCGTAGTGGAAGAAGGCGTCCTCTTGGATGTCAAGGTCAAACTCCGGCGTGGAGGCCGTCTTGAAGGCTTGCTTGGCCCGCGCACGGTCGCCCATTTCGAGGTAGCAGTCGGCCATGTGGTAGGCGGCGTTCTGGGCGAGTTCATCTTCGCCATACGTCGCGAGGGGAAGGCAGTCGAGGGCGCCGCGCCAGTCGCCAAGGCGATATCGCGTGTAGCCCACTTGGTAGGCAAACTCGGGATTCCGGCCAGGACCGTCCGCACCGTCCCAAGCCAATTCGAGGTAGGGCGACGCCGTGTCGTAGGCTTCGTCCCGGTACCAGGCATCGCCGAGCAAGTGTGCCACCTCGGCCACGCTTTCATCGTCGAGGCCGCTGGATTCGTCCAACAGCGGCGGTGCGTATTCTTTCAATTGGTCCCACTGTCCCAAAGCGTGGTACAACTGGGTGATGTACAAGGGCACCAGCTCCTGGAAGTCGGGGTCGTTGGCGATCTTTTCAAACCCGTCCAAGGCCACTTGGGGCTGACCTTTCAGGTAAGCGATGTGCGAGAAGTAGTACTGGGCGGCAGATTGGAAATCGCCTTCGACCTCGAGCACTTCGTAGAGTGGAACACGCGCTTTCTCATACTCCTCACGCTCGAAGTAACAGTGTCCCAGCTTGAAACGATACTCGTCTCGGCGGGGCTTGTTCAGCTCGCGGACGCGGATTTTGTTGAACTCCTCCGCCGCGGTGGAATAGTTCTTGCGCTTGTAGTGGTAGTTGGCCAACTCCCAGCGCGCTTCCAATGCGAGGGGGCTCTCGGGGAACTTCTCCACGAACGATTCCACGCGGTACACGGCATCGCGGTGGTACAACGCCAACGAACTCATGGCGGCGTAGTAGTTGGCTTCGACGTAGGCGTCGCTGGATTCGCTTGCGGCCGCAGCCATCAACGACTCAAAGTCGTGAAGCGCCAAGGCATACTGTTGGTTTTGGTAGGCCTCTACAGCCCTTTGGTGTGCCACGTGTTGCGGATCGGTGGCGTCCGACCATTGGGCCAAACTTGCCCCGGAGGACAAGGCCACAACCCCCAAGAGGGCTGTGCGAGAAAGGAAGGTTTGCATGGTGTGCATGGATTCGCGCGAGTTCCCTCAAAACTACCCTCGACAACTGCGGTCATGGGGAGGGGAGAAGGATGGTTTTCAACGCGATTCCGTGCAGATTTCGCACTTCGATTGAACGCCTCTTCACAGAAGATGGGAAGCGCTTCACGCGTCCCATGAGCGGATGGGAAAGGTGGTGTGGCGGGTGACCAAATTCAGTCTACCCAGCGGAACTCCGTGCGGCGGTTGACGCGCCTGCCTTCGGGGGTGGCGTTGGTGGTTTTGGGCTGCGACTCGCCGTGACCTTGGGTGGTCATCCGGTCGCCGTCGACCCCGCATGCCACCAAGAAGGCCTTCACCACCTCGGCACGAGATTGACTCAAGATCAAGTTGTCCAGCGCCTCGCCGATGTCGTCGGTGTGGCCGTCAATGTCCAAACGCAGTTCTGGCTGACGTTCCAAGTGATTGGCCAAGGCGCGCAGGATGACCTCCGAGCGTTTGGACAGGGTGCTTTTCTTGGTTTCGAATTGCACGTCCTGCAACTCAAAAGGGTTCCCCTTCGTACGCGATCCATTCTCCGAAGCGCCCCCGGTTTCTGTTGCAGGAGCCAAGTCCAGTGCAACGGCACTCGAGGCGTCGGTGCCTTGTTCGTGGACCACGACGCTTTGGTAGCCAACGTTTTCGCCTTGGACGGTTAGCACCACATCTTCTCCGTCTTCGAGCTGCACAATGTGCGCAAACTGTCCGTCTTCCTTGGAATAGGTGACTTGTTCAACGCGCTTGCTTTGGACGTATTCGATGCTCACAGTGAGTGCTCCTTCAGGCACCGGCCAACCCAAATCGCCTTTGACCACCGTGACCGGGTCAGGCTTCAGGTCGGCAGGCAAGGGGTAGGTGCACAAATCCAGTCCCCGCGTTCCCCGACGCCGAGTCGCGAAGATGCCCAGCTCTCCATCGGTGCTGACCACCAGGCCGTGCTCGTCGCCTGAGGAGTTGAGGGGCCGCCCAAGGTTGACGGGGTCACCCCACGTGCCGGTGGTGTCCTGTTGGCTCATCCACAGGTCGTAGCCTCCACCTGAGGGGAGTCGGTTGCTTGAGAAGTACAGTGTTCTGCCGTCGGGATGAAGGAAAGGGGACTTGTCCTGTGCTGGGGAATTGATGGGCGCAGGCAGCTGCTCAGCCGGACCCCAAGTGCCGTTGTCCAACCGCGCCGACATGAAAATGTCCATGGTCAGGTTGCCGTCCTTGTCCGGGGTGGACTCTTCACGCGCGGCTGCGAAGAACAGGGTTTCTCCATCGCCACTGATGGACGGTTGGGCCTCCCAACCCTGCGGTGAATTGACATTCGCGCCCAAGGGCACCAACGGCGACCAGGTGTAGACGGCGGAGCCATCCAAGTCCCGGTAGTCCACGTGGTATTCGGTGGCGAAGAGGTCGACGTTGGCCGGATTGCTGGGCACGGGACGGTTGGCGGCCAGCACCATCAATTTGTTGTCCACCGAGATGCTCGCGCCGCCATAATTCGTGCCGAGGTTGAACGGTTCGGACAACGGCACGCCGCTGTCGAAAGGCAGCCGCTCGTCGTGACGCTTGGCCCACGTGAACAGCTCCTTGCGCGTGGTTGTGATGTCGCCCTTGGCCCTGGTTTTGGAAGTGCGGGTGAAAAAGAGCAGCGTGCCGTCGGGGGAGAGCATGGGCAGGTATTCATCCTCATCCCAGCTGACTTCCGGAATGGGAGAGGGCGCTGGGCTTCCCGCATGCATGTGGTATTGATTCAGGAAGACCAACTCCGGCAAGGTGCCTTCCACATCGCCGCGCCGCCGCCGCTTGGTCATGCCTTCGGGCAGGGACAGGTAGGCTTGAAATTGAGTGAGGGCCAGTTCGTAGTCGTCGTTCATGTAGGCCATGGCGCCTCGGAGGTACAGCGCCTCAGGCATGCCTCCAGGACAAACCTCCTCCAACGCGTCCAAGTGCTGGGTCAACTCTCCCCACATGTCGGGGTTTCTGCTGGAGGCTTTGAAGGCCAACTCGGCGGCCTCCATGCGCATGGGGGCGTCCTCTGGTTCGAGGTCCAGGGCTGATGCGAGGTAGGCGAGCCGGTCCTCCAGCGTGGTTTTGCCCTTGGGGTGAAGGGCCTTGTCG
>JBMZAL010000103.1:0-5046 GCA_049611325.1 Flavobacteriales bacterium | reverse complement strand
CGCGACAAAAGGCGCCGTGGCGTCGAGCCTGCTGTAGAGAAGCTCTTCTCGCGGGATGTTCAGGTAGACATCCACTTCGCCCTTGTCCAGTTTGCGATGAAGCGTGATTTCGGGGTGCAGGGTCGACGCTTCGCGGTCGTAGGGGCGACGTTGCGACGGGGTTTGAAGAGAGGCCGTGGCGCACCCCAACAACATCGTTACCCCGAGGACGAGGCCAAAGACATGGGGGGTGCTCGAGCGCTTCACACTTCGAAGGTACGGGGGTGTAACCTTTTGGGATGCGCGCCCGTAACGGAAGTCAGGTTCTTTTTTCCATTCAAATCCATCTGACATGCAACGTACCCTTCGAATTGCCGCCCTCGTGTTGTTGACTGCTGCTGCACTCAGCTCTTGTGGAACCCTCTACGACCAGTGTGCAGCCTATGCAGAAACGCCGACTGCGGAGACGCGTTAAATGCGCGTGAACGCAAACGACAAATTCTGTTCGAGGTCCGGATGAAGGCTTTTCGCCACCGGACACGCACGGGCAACACGTTCCAGCACGGCCAAATCTTGGTCGCTCGCCTCGGACGACACCTCAATCTCAAATGCAATGGCAATGGCAGCCACCCTCCGGGGTTGGGCTGCCATTGTTTTTTGGACTTTGGCGTCAAGGCGCACCAAATCATACGGCTTGCCCCCGACGTGGATGCCCATGATGGTGGCGACACATGCCGCCAAGGAGGTGCTCAGCAGATCGGTGGGGGAAAACGCTTGGCCCAGTCCGTGGTTGTCGGTGGGGGCGTCGGTGAGGACCGTTTCTCCCGAGGCCAAATGCGTGTTGGTCGTCCGCAACGGGTGCTGGTACGACACGTTGTAGTTCCATTGTTCTGCCATGTGTGCAAGATGCAACGCGACCTGTCCGGAGCCAACCGCAAACCGCCTAACTTCGCTTGACATGCGTTGCCTTCGTCCTTTCGTCCGTCGCCTTCTGCTCTTGCCTGCGCTTGCGTTGCTTTCGTGGGTGGCGCACGGACAATCGGCTACAGGGTTGGATGCGGTTTACGGCGAAGGGGTGGATGTGGTGCTGACCGATGCGGCGCGGTTTCACGTCACGCTTCACAGCCAGGGTGCGGGGTTTGGGGTGCAGCGCGGCACGTTTGACGGCGCCTTTGTGCAGCGCGGTTGGCAGGGGGAGCTTGTGTTTGTGCGCCATCCCAAAGAAGAGAAAACGAGAAACCCCGTCTATGAGGAGAGCTTGCCCTACGTGTTTGGCAAGGTGAATGCCCACCATGCGTTGCGGGTGCAGCGCTATCGCACTGAGATGGTGGCCGAGAAGTACCGCAAGAACGGGGTGAGCGTGATGCGGACGCGGCAGTACGGAGCGGTCGTGGGCATCGCCAAACCCGTGTATTTGGAGATTGGGTATCCCGAAATTCCCTACACCTCGTTGGAGGTGGAACGCTACGATCCGGAGGTCCACTTTTCCGACCGCATTTATGGTCGGGCTCCGTGGGTCAACGGGCTTGAGAGCTTGGGGCTGAACCCTGGCCTGTGTTGGAGCGAGGGCATGGCCTTTGAATTCCACGACGCCCGAACGACCACGCGAACCCTCGAGGCCGTCGTCCATGCAGATGTCTATTTGCAACCCGTCGAGATCCTGGCCAGTGAGTTCGTTCGTCCCAACCGCGTGCACCTGACGTTTGTGTTGCGGTACGCGTGGGGTGCACAATGGTCGGCCAAGGGTTTGGGTGACGTGTTGCGTTGAACATTCCTTTCCGACCTTTGTCATTCCAAGCATCGACGAAAAGCATGTCTGCGACCCCTCCAGCATCCAACAATTCCGGGCCCAAGGCGCGGGTGCCTAAGCCCAAGTGGCTTCGCGTCAAACTCCCCACAGGAGAGGCGTACCGCGAGGTGCGCAACATTGTGTCGGAACACAAGCTCCATACGATTTGTGAAAGTGGCCACTGTCCCAACATGGGGGAGTGCTGGGGTGAAGGGACGGCGACGTTCATGATTTTGGGCAACATCTGCACGCGGAGCTGTGGCTTTTGCAATGTGAGCACGGGCAAGCCGCTGGAGGCCGATCCGTTCGAGCCCGGCCGTGTGGCCAATTCGGTCAAGTTGATGGGCGTGAAGCACGCGGTGATCACGTCGGTGGACCGCGATGACTTGGCGGACGGAGGGGCGGAGATTTGGGCCCAAACCGTGCGCGCCATCCGCCACCAAAGCCCAGGCACCACCTTGGAAACCCTGATTCCGGATTTTGCCGGCAAGTGGGACAACTTGCAAAAAATCATTCAGGTCGCGCCTGAAGTGGTGTCGCACAACCTCGAGACCGTGCGTCGCCTCACCAAAGGCGTCCGGATCCAGGCCAAATACGACCGCAGCCTCGAAGTGCTCAAGCGCCTCGGCGACGCGGGTCTTCGCACCAAAAGCGGGGTGATGCTCGGCCTGGGAGAGACGTTTGATGAAGTGGTGGAGACCATGGAGGACTTGCGTTCGGTGAACTGCCAGGTCGTCACGTTGGGCCAATACCTGCAGCCTACGCCCAAGCACCTTCCCGTGGCGGAGTTTGTGCATCCTGACACCTTTGCCGAGTTGGACGAGATCGGCCAAAAAATGGGCTTCCGCCACGTCGAAAGCGGACCGCTTGTTCGGTCTTCTTACCACGCGGAAAAGCACGTGCTCTAAGCCCAGCATTCCTGCACTTTATGCTTTCATTTGAGGGGCTCTCGGACGACGAGGTGCATCTCCTTCCGCGCGAGGCGACTTTTTCCGCCTTCTCGCGGTTCTTCTGTTGTAACTTTCCTCCGATTTCGAAAGAAGCCTGATAAAGATTGAATCCATGAAGTTGACTTCAACACTTCGCAGCTTGGCTGCGGGCACCGCGGTTTTGGCCCTCTCTGTTTGGGGCATCTCAACCTTGGTCCAAACTGACTCTACGCCTTTCTCACCTCGTCCCGAGGCGGCCGCAGCGCAGCCCGACGGTGCCATGGAAATCCGCCGCATGCTCTTGGGGGACGCCAACGGCAACATCGACCACGAAGGGTTGCAGGAATTGCGCCGCGCGGTGGCCAAAGCTGCAAGCAAGCAAGCGGAGGCCAAGGCCAACTCGCTGTCTTGGCACGAACTCGGCCCTGACAACATTGGAGGTCGCACACGCGCCATCACTGCGGTGGGCAACAATACCCTCTATGCAGGTGCGGTTTCAGGTGGCCTTTGGAAGTCCACCAACCGGGGTGACAACTGGAATCAAGTGCTCACTTTCCCCAGCTTGATGGTGGGCTCTGTGGCCGTTGCAGGCAACGGAACCATCTATGTTGGCACCGGCTCCAACTTTGACGGAGCGGGAGGTGAAGGCGGTTCTGGTTTCCGCGGAGACGGCATTTGGATGTCGGAAGACAACGGTGCGACATGGGCCATGGTGGACGGCACCGATGGGTACGATGCCACCGACGCCCTCGCAGCCGACCCCAACAACGACGACCGCGTGTGGTATGCGTCCGTCGATGGATTCGGCAGCATCACCAATGGCGTGTTGGCCGAAGTCCCCGGAGGAGGCAACAGCCCGAGCAATGCTTCCGATGTGGCCATCGCACCTGACGGCAGCTACTGCTTGGTGGCCGGCGTGAACGGCCGTGTCTACCGCTCGATTGGCGGCGACTTCACCAACCTTGAGTTGATTTCTGCCGGTGGAGGCACCAACGGCAACTTGCCCCAGTCTGGCGTCGGACGCGCCCGTGTGGACATTGCTCTCACGCCGAACGCAGATGGCACACACAACGCCTTTGCCATGTACGCCACTTCAGGTGGTCTCTTTTACGGTTTGTTCTACAGCGGAGGAGACGGCGCAGGAGGCACATGGGAAGAAGTTTGGCCCGGTGAAATCCAGACAGCCACACCGCTCCCACGTTCTCAAGGCATCTACGACCTGGCGCTCGGCATTTCATTGAGCGATCCCACCCTCGCGTACGTCGGTGGAATCGAAATCTGGCGCTCTGGACCCAACCAGCAGGCTGAACAAGCGGCGGCGGCATTCGACGCGCCTGGGTTCAACTTTGGGGTGCACGCCGACGTGCACGAGGTCATCTTCGTGGACGACAACACTTCCCACGGCACCATGTACGTGGCGACAGACGGCGGCATCTACCGTTCCGACGACAACGGGTACAGCTACACGGCTTGCAACCGCAACTACAACGTGACGCAGTTCTACGGCATGGCCCACAGTGCGGGCACAGGCGTGTTGGGCGGAACGCAAGACAACGGCTCACTCTTCATTCCAGGCGACGGCTACTTCCTGAGCGACGAAATGGGTGTGGAAGTGCACGGTGGCGATGGCTTCGATTGCGCCATCAGCATGGTCACGGAGGCAGAAGGCTACGATTACGCGTGGTTTGCCGCTTCACAGAACGGGGGTCTCGTTCGCGGCACACTTGCACCAGGCCAAATCAACAACACTGGTGGCTTCTACGACGGCAACTTCACCGACCTCTTCACAGAAGAAGGTGACCTCGGCCAATTCTACACATGCCTCCGCTTGTACGAGGACTTTGACGATGAGTACAGCGAAAACAACGTCATCTTGGTGAATACGTTTGGACAAGACACCACGGGCGGAACGTTTGAGATGGCCACTGCGAGTCAGAACCTGCCCTTCACGTACCAAATGGGTGAGGACGAGACGTTGCACTTCTTCGATTCCATCGCACGCCCTGAGCGCATTTTGGACGAGCCCCTGACGGAAGACCCTGATTACTTCTGGCTCGATCCCCAAGAAGGTGTCGAAGACATCCAGTGTGTGGTGACCTCTGACACCGTGGGTTTTGAAACGACCGAGATTGTGACGGAAATCATTGATACAGATTCCGTCTTCACCTACGTCGATGAGAACGGCGACAGCTTGTACTACGTGTTCGATGTGCCCACCGGCATGTTTGACACCACTTACGTGGAGGAGCCCATCGTCAACACCACGGAGGTGTGCGACACGGTGTACGTGCACGCTGCAGACGTGCTCTACAACATTCCTGAGCGCATCCGCGTAAAGGATCCTTACAA
>JBMZAL010000102.1:0-5066 GCA_049611325.1 Flavobacteriales bacterium | reverse complement strand
TTGTCGTCCCCGGAGCCGTGGACGAGCAGGAGGGCGCCTTCAAGCTTGTCGGCGTGGTTCACGGGGCTGTTGTCGTCGTACCCGCTCTCGTTTTCCTGCGGCGTGCGCATGAAGCGCTCCGTGTAGATGGTGTCGTAGTAGCGCCAGTTGGTCACCGGAGCCACGCTGATGCCAGCGCTGTAGACGTCGGCACCCTTGGTCATGCAGAGCAAGGTCATGAACCCGCCGTAGCTCCAGCCTTGGATGCCAATGCGGTCGGCGTCGACCGATTCCCACGTGCCGAGGTGCTCTGCGAAGTCGATGAAGTCCTCGGTCTCGAGCTTGCCCAACTCCTTGTAGGTGCTGTGCTCAAACTCGCGGCCGCGGAATTGCGTGCCACGCGGGTCGCACGACACCACGATGTAGCCTTCTTGTGCGAGGTATTGCTGCCAAAGGAAGGTGGAGCCACCCCAGCTGTCATTCACGGTGTTGGCACCTGGGCCGCCGTAAATCGCCACGTACACGGGGTACTTCTTCGCGGGGTCAAAATCCTGAGGAAGCATCTTCCAGCAGTTGAGCTCCACACCAGCGTCGTTGGTGAACGTGAAGAATTCTTTGTCCACCGCACCGTGCTCGGTGAGGGTTTCGCGCAACGAGGCATTGTCCTTTAAGGTGCGGATGACTTTGCCGTTGCGGTCGCGAAGCGTGTACACGGGAGGTGTGTTGGCTGTGCTGTGTTGGTGGATGCTGTAGTCGAAGCTGTTGGAGAAGTCGTCGCTGTGGGTGCCCGGGGTGGCATCCAACGTGGTCACGCGGCCGCGCATGTCGACGTAGCTGGTGTGCTTTTGGGTGGCACCTTCTTTCGAGGAGGTGAAGTACACGCGCTTCCGCTTGGCGTCGAACCCGAGCACATCTACGACGTCCCATTCGCCTCGGGTCAACTGCAGGGCATTGCCTTCGAAGTCAAACTTGTAGATGTGATTGAATTCATCGCGCTCGGACGTCATCACAAACGAAGCACCGTCTGCGAGGAATGTGAGGTTGTCGTTGATGTCGATGTAGGTGTCGCAAGATTCCTTGAACACTTCCTTGGTGCCCAAACGGTCGTTGGGGAACTCGCCCTCCGTGAGCAACAAGCGCAAGTCGTTTTGGTGGCGGTTCATGGTGAAAATGCACAGCGTCGCGGGATCCTTTGTCCACTTGATGCGAGGGATGTAGTGCGCCGACTTGGGCACGGCCACGGCACGGCTTTTGTCCTCGGCGAGCGTGTAGATGTGCACGCTGACGTCGCTGTTGTCTTCCCCCGCCTTGGGGTATTTGAACGTGTAGGGGTCAGGGTAGAGTGAGCCGTACACGGGCATGTGGAATTCCCGCACGTTGCTTTCGTCAAACTTGAGGTAGGCCAAACGCGAGCCATCCCCGTTCCAAAACAGCCCTTGGTCGTCTCCGAATTCCTCCTCGTACACCCAGTCCGTCGCGCCGTTGATGATGGCGTTCGTCACGCCGTCGTCGGTGACCTGAAACTCGGCGCCTGTGGCGAGGTCGGAGATGAAGATGTTGTTCTCACGCACAAAGGCCACTTTGTCTCCGGCAGGGGAGAGCTGCGCCAACCGCTGCTTGCCGAGGCTGAAGTCGGTGATGGGGCGCGCGTCCTCGTCGGAATCAAAATCGTACACAAAGAAATTGGCGTAGAAGGAGTGGCGGTACAGCCCTTCGCTCGCGGTCGTCAAGACCACAAAACGTTCGTCGCTGCTGAACTCGTAGCCGCCGAAGGTTTCCCGTGCGTCCCCAAAAGCCATGTTGGAAGTCAACAACGTGTCGACCACTTTGCCCGTTTTGTAGGACCACTTGACGATGCACGACCCTTCGTTTTCATTGTATTCCTGCGTGGTGTAGTGCTTGCCGTCGGCCATGGAGCGGATGCCCCACACGTATTCTGTGCGGAAGGTTCCACTGGCCCAAATGGCTTCGTTGCTGAAATCGGCTTCTTGGCCCTGGCTTTGGTTTGGGCTCAGGAAGAACGCGGCCATCATGGCCCCCGTGGCGATTCGTTTGATAAGTTCCATTCTCAGGTGAAAGAGGGTGTTCGAACGTCAGGTTACTTTTGACAAGCGCCCAAGATAACGCATCGTCCATGGAACCTGCTTCGACCCCAACCACGACCTTGACCGAGGACGTCCACCAAGCTGCCCTCAGGGATTTGCCGGGATTGGTGGGGGAAGGGCGCATCCATTGGGGCGACGACCAGCGTGCGCAACACGGCGCAGACGAGACGGAAGATTTGGTCTTCATGCCGGATGTGGTGTTGGAGCCTGAATCCACGGCAGAGGTCTCGGCCATCCTGGCTTGGGCGCACGGCCACGGCGTGCCCGTGACGGCCGGCGGTGCCCGTACGGGTCTGAGTGGCGGCGCCTTGCCGATTCGCGGGGGCATCGCGCTTTCCCTGCGTCGGATGAACCGAATCCTGGCCATCGACACGCTCAACCACCAGGCCGTGGTGGAGCCCGGGGTCATCACCGAAGAACTGTCCAATGCCGCCGTAGAGCAAGGATTGATGTACGCCGTGGATCCTGCCTCACGTGGCACGTGCACCATCGGCGGCAACCTCGCCGAAAACAGCGGAGGCCCGCGTGCGGTGAAGTACGGCGTCACCAAGGACTGGGTCCTCAACCTCGAGGTGGTGCTTGCCGACGGCACTGTCATCGAGACGGGCGCCAACACCCTGAAGAACTCGACCGGCTACAACCTGACGCAGCTCATGGTGGGCAGCGAAGGAACATTGGGGGTGATCACCCGCGCCACATTGAAGCTGTTGCCGTTGCCGCGCCACCAAGCGTTGATGCTTGTGCCTTTCTCGTCCGCAGAGTCTGCCTGTGCCGCGGTGGCGGCCATTTTCCAAGCAGGGGCGATGCCCAGCGCCTTGGAGTTCATGGAGCGGGATGCGGTGCTTTTGGCCCAGGAATTCACCGGAAACCACGAGCCTGAACTTGGTCCTGACGACGCGGCGCACCTGCTCATCGAAGTGGACGGGTTTGCGCCCGAGGACCTCATGCCGCAATGCGAGCGCATTTTGCCCGTGCTCGAAGCCCACGACGCGGGAGAGGTCCTTTTTGCGGAATCGGCAGCGGAAAAGGATGCGCTTTGGTTTTTGCGACGCCGGGTGGGAGAAGCCGTGAAGGCGGCAAGCACGTACAAAGAAGAAGACACGGTGGTGCCAAGAGGCGAGCTGCCCCGATTGCTCCACAAAGTCAAGGCCCTCGGCGCCAAGCATGGCTTCCGGTCCATCTGCTATGGCCACGCCGGCGACGGCAACCTGCATATCAATATCCTGCGAGATGACCTCGACGAGGTCGCCTGGAACGAGACATTGACGTTGGCGATCCGCGAGCTGTTTGCCGAAGTGGTCGCGCTGGGGGGGACATTGAGCGGAGAGCACGGCATCGGATTCGTCCAAAAAAACTACATGGATCTCGCTTGCAGCCCCGCCCAACTGGCGGTCATGCAGGGCATCAAGTCGGTGTTGGACCCCAAGGGCATCCTGAACCCAGGAAAGATCTTCCCAGACCCCTCGTGAAGGGCGATTTTGACCTGGGTCAACGGCCCTCTTGGCATTGCGCCGTATATTTAGCAATAGGCGTGAACGCTGCGCCCCGTTTTCCAATCCCTGAACATGAAGTATCTCTTTCTCACCCTTGGCGTCATGGCCACCTTGTTGGCCTCAGCCCAAACCGACTGTGGGTACCAACCGGATGTCGATCCAGATTGGAGCATTGGCGTGACCGATGTGTTGAGCATTCTCGGGTTGTTCGGCGAAGTGGATACGGACCAAGACTACATCTGGGACAGCAGCGACGATTGCACGGATGTGGAGGCCTGCAACTACGACGCCAACCCCACGGAGCCTTGTGACTACCTCGATTCCTTTGGGGTGTGCGGAGGAACAGGGGTCTTGCCAGAACTTCTCATTGGGTCCTGGCGAATGAGCACGATTGCAGGTGCCGTGAGTGTGGGACCAGCTCCGTACAGCTCGGAATGGTTTTCAAGTGGCGCCAATGGACTTCAGGCTGCCCAGTATGACGACGTGTACACCTTCAACGAGGATGGCACGCTGACCACGGCATACAACGGCAGCATCATTGACGCCTTTTTGGACTACAGTGAGCAGGGTTATGGCTGTTCATCGGCCAACCTGGCGTTCAACCCAGGTGGTGGCACCTCGGGTGAGGATGCATTCACCTTGTCCGGCACCGGAGGCGCCTGCGGCTGTCCGTTCATTGGGACCAATGACGGCGGTTTGACCTACGACATTGTCGAGTTGACACCCACCACCTTGCGATTGCACACGTACACGGACAACGCCGCTTGCCAACAAACCGGCGGCTACTTCACCTACATCTTGACCCGCATCAACGATGGCACAGGGGACAACGGCGGCAACGGCGACAACGGCGACGGGTACGAGGGCGCGGACAGCTACCCCGGCATGGAGCTCGTGTGGTCGGACGAGTTCGATGGCACCACCATCAACTCAAGCAACTGGACGTATGACCTCGGTGCGAGCGGCTGGGGCAACAACGAATGGCAGAACTACACGAGTTCGTCCAACAACAGCTCGGTGGCCGATGGCGTCTTGACCATCACGGCACGCCAAGAGGGTGGGGGCTACACCTCCGCACGCATGAAGTCGGTGGATTTGCAGGAGTTCCAGTTTGGTCGGATTGACATTCGTGCCAAGATGCCAGAAGGGCAGGGCATTTGGCCCGCACTTTGGATGCTCGGTGCCAACTTCCCCGAAGGCGGATGGCCGCAGTGTGGAGAGATCGACATCATGGAGTTGGTGGGACACCAGCCAAGCACGGTTCACGGTACGGCCCACTGGGGAAGCAACTTCAGCGTGCACCAGTACCAAGGCAACGCCATCACCTTGCCCGGTGGGGAGAAGTTCAGCGAGGCCTTCCACCTGTTTTCCATCCAGTGGCAGCAGAACAGCATCACGTGGTACATGGACGACCAGCCGTACTACAGCATCAACAGCTCGCAGATGAATGGGCAGCCTTACCCGTTCAATGCGCCGTTCTTCTTCATCA
>JBMZAL010000101.1:0-5092 GCA_049611325.1 Flavobacteriales bacterium | reverse complement strand
GGGGGAATTCATCTCAGCCATCCTTCATCTGCAAAGCTAACGAAGGCACCACCGGCCACAATCACGTGGTCAAGCACGGGCAAGTCCAAATATTCCCCGGCCCGGCAGAGGTTGGCGGTGAGCTCCCGGTCTGAGGCACTTGGCTTGGGGTTGCCTGAAGGGTGGTTGTGCACCAGCACCATGGCTGCAGCCCTCAGCGCCAAGGCCCTGCCAAACACGAGCTTGGGGTCCACCACAGTTCCCGTCAGGCCACCGCGAGAAATGCACACTTCCGCAAGCACGTGGTTGGACCTGCGCAACAGCAAAATCCAAAATTCCTCGTGCTGAAGGTCCGCCAACCGCGGCGCAAAATGCAGATAAACGTCTCGGCTGCGCGCCACCCGAATGCCCGCGCGTCGGCTGGTGTCTTGGCGCCGCCTCCCGAGCTCCATGGCTGCAGCCACGAGCGTCGCTTTGGCAGGACCGATGCCCTCGACAAGCGTCAAACCTTCGATGGGCCACGACGCCAAATTGCTCAAACATCCCTGAGCCAACTCAAGCACGTCATCGGCTAGACGCTCCGCCTTTTTTCCCCGGTGCCCCGTGCCGAGTAACAAGGCCAGCAGTTCCCGGTTTTCCAATGCCCCAAGCCCTTCCCTTGCCGCCCGTTCACGCGGCCTGATTGATTCCGACATGGCACAAAAAAAGGCCCTCTGCAGATGCAGAAGGCCTTTGAATTCGTCAGCGTCGACGTCAAGTCAATCAGAGACCAGCAACGTGCTTGGTCAAGCTGCTCTTGAGGTTGGCTGCTTTGTTCTTGTGAATGATGTTGCGCTTGGCAAGCTTGTCAAGCATGGCGCTCACCAGGGGCAACAAGGTCGAAGCTTCCTTCGCGTCTGTGGACGCGCGGAGCTTACGGACAGCGTTGCGGGCTGTCTTGTGCTGGTAGCGGTTGCGGTCGCGCTTCTTCTCGTCGGAGCGGATGCGCTTGAGGGCTGATTTGTGATGTGCCATAGGTAAACCTTGCTAAAAACAGGGGTGCAAATATAGCGAGGATTTGGGGACAACAAGTCTTTTGGGCGAAAAATCCCGGGGACTCACCAATTCAAAAGCAAATCGACTTGCAAATACCCCCCATACAAGGGGTGGCGAACGGGCTCCGAGAACATCAACTCGCTGGGAACAAATGACACCTCTCCCACAATGTCGTCGAGGGAATCGTCGTCTTCATCAAAAATGCGAATCACCACAGTTTGGTCGAGCTCCGCCCCTTGAAAGGTGAGGCCTTCCACATCAATGCGCTGCGGCAAGGAAGCTTCAAACGCCACGGGCGATGTGTAATAGGGTTCGTCGGCCACGGAGAAGTCGGCGTACAAATCAGGCATCCCTTCTTCTCCCCAAGGATCCTCGACGTAGTTGGGGTCTATCGCCATGATCTCGATCTGCTCGATCCTGACTTCGGGGACGCCATTGCCCTCACCACATCCTTGGCAACCCCATGTCAAAAGGGCCAGCGCAAGCAAGAAAATGAACGATGAATGGCGGGGCATAAGTCAAAAATACGACGAATTGCACACGACACATTGGGGCAACAAGAAGGGCGCCGGGGCGCCCTTCCATCCTAACAATCTACTTGTACCCAATCAAACAGCCAACGCATTTGCATCACGCTGTTCTCTTGATGCACGCCCAAACTTAGCATGACCTTGATATAAGACCTGAGAATTATATGATGAATCCCAAATAAAGTTCTTCACACACCAGCCATTCTCCGATGAATGTCTTCGCACAACATGCATCCCAAGCCCCCGCTCAATGACACATTGCTGGCTGCGACTTAGATTTAGGGTCTCTTGATTGAATCCATGTTGCGTCTCATCTCCCTCTCCACAGCCCTTGTGTTGGCTTTGACTTGCGGCTCGTCCCACAGCCTTGGCCAAGAGGTTCCTACGTTTGTCGACATTGGCGCGTCTGCCGGACTCTTCGCCGAGGGGCAACACCACGCGGTGGCCATCGGGGACTTCGACAACGACGGATGGGAAGACATCTACGTGGGGTCCAAATTTGCCCCCAACGCCCTTTACCGCAACAACGGTGACATGACCTTCACGGACGTCGCAGCCGAAGCGGGTGTGGCAGATCAGGGCTTCACCAACGCGGCAATCTGGTTGGACTTTGACAACGATGGAGATCTTGATTTGGCCACCGGCAACGGATTTGGAGGGAGCAGCCCCGCACCCAATCGATTCTACGTAAACCAAGGCGACGGGACCTTTGTCGACATGGCGGAAGCGTACGGGATGAACAGCACCTTGATGTGCCGCTCGCTCCACGCTGCGGACTACGACAACGACGGCTTCACCGACTTGTATGTGGTGAACATCAACAACGTCAACCACTTCTACAAAAACGAAGGTGGCACGGGGTTCACCAACGTCTACCAACAAACTGGGACCCTCGACACCGGCGTGGGCATGGGCAGCATCTTCTTCGATTACGACAACGATGGTGACCAGGATTTGTACCTCACCCACGACGCCAACCAAACGAACAAGCTGTACCGAAACCAAGGAGATGGCTCGTTCATCAACCTCGCCTTTTTTGCCGGCTTGAACTACCAGGGCAACTGCATGGGGGTCGACGTCGCGGACATCAACCACGACGGCTGGCTGGACCTGTACATCACCGACCTCTACCCCAGCGCGATGTTCCTGAACGAGTGCGACGGGTCGTTTGAAGACATCAGCGTGCCTTCGGGAACGAGCGACTCAGGCATGACGTGGGGCTGCGTGTTTTTCGATTACGACCACGACGGGGAATGGGATTTGTACATCGTGAACGATTACCAGTTTGCACCCCTGCCCAACATCCTGTATCACGGCAACGGCGACAACACCTTCACGCCCGTGAGTGGTGGTGATGCCACCCTGGAACACACCTATTCCGATTATGGACTGGCGATGGGGGATTTGGACCGGGACGGCGACTTGGATTTGGTCATTGCCACGCCCAAAAGCGGCACCCAGCCCGGACTTGGGTTGTTGCGCAACGACGCCTCCAACGGACACTGGCTTCAAGTCAAGTTGCAAGGCACGTTGAGCAACCGCGACGCCGTGGGTGCGCGCGCCACGCTCTATTTTGACGGCAAGGTGCGCATGGATGAGGTCAACATTGGTCAAGGTTATTCCGGCGCAAGCACTTTGGATTTGCACTGGGGGCTGGGCGAAAGTACCTCGGTGGACTCCTTGGTTGTGACGTGGCCCAACGGCGAGAGCACGACCTATGAGGGGTTGTCCATCGACACCCGCCATGAATTGACCCAACCCACCAACTGCTTGGCCGACTTCAACTACGATTTCGCACGGGCCTCAGGCGACCTGCTTGTGCTGTTGAGCGCATATGGTGGCTTCGCCGACGAAACGGACCTCGATGGAGACGGCGTCTGCGCCACTTCCGACCTGTTGGTGTTCCTCACGCTGTTTGGGACCACCTGCGACTGAGCAGCTTCCTCCCCGTTGTCCTTTTGAGCTTTGCCTCCGCAAGGCTGAGGGGCCCATCAGTTGCACACCAACCCGAAGGCGCCGAGCAATTGCAAGATGTCCGACACGGCCACCGTACCGTCGCCATTCAGGTCTTCGGCACAATCCGAAGGCGGCGTTCCTTCGGCCACGCAGGTGCCTGAGTCGGCATCCCAAACGGTTCCTTCGCCGCAACAATCGCCGGCCATGCAATCCATAGGCCCCACCGGGATACACGCTTCGCAGGAGGCAAAACAATGCACATCGAGGCTGGTGTTGGCCGCGGGGACAACGAACGCGCGGTTGTACCCGCCCAAGCCATTGGACACACCACATGCCGCAGGCACGCCTTCGTCGGTGCCCCAAGCGTTTCCATTGAGGAACTTGTACTGCACCTCGGAGCCCACTTGGGCCACCACGGTCGTGCGGTAAATGCTGTCGGCCCCGAGCTCCATGGGCGTGTCCGATGGAATCCAGCCTTGGAACGATCCCGCCACGTGGACGCCATTGGCGTCGACAGCGAGGTCTCCCATGTCCAATTGGAGGACGGTTTCATACAAGCACGAACCGTTGTCCGCTTCTGCTGCGGCGTCATAATTCTGGGCCACGGGATCCGTGCATCCAACATTGACCAGGATGGGCACGGAACCATCGGTGTCCGGCGTGGGCAATGGCGTGTCGAGGTAAAGGTGCCACTCCCCAGGTTGCAAGGTCATGGCGTTGCTCAGGCTGTTCACCGAAGTCGGCAAGCCGGTGAAGTGGTCGTACCACGTTCCGGTGTAGGGGAATCCAGGGACCATGTTGATGGGCGCCACGTCGAAGTTGCCGATGAGGACCGCGTTCTGGTCTGGTCCGTACAGGTGAATGCGCTTGCCTTTGCCCGAGCCATCCACGTCAAAATCGTAGGTCCCGAATGCGGGTTGGTTCGCTTTCAAATCGTTCAAAGCGGCAATGGTCTTGGCCAAGCCAAGTCGGTTTTCATCGGCCAAATCGTCCCAAGGCGAGGGCTTCTCGTTGAGCTTGCAATCTTCAGCGAAGGTGCCATTGAGGCAATCAAAGATGCTGATTTCGTAGCCCAGCTCGCCCCACTGCCACATCATTTTGGGCCCCGGGATGGCCAGGAGGAAGGCATGTGCCATGGCCAGGCGGTCCATTGCCGTGGCTTCTTCTTTGGCGTCGTAGCCGTTGAACGCGTTGCCGTAGGTGCGCAGCTCGTAAGCCATGCGCTCCTCGTCATGGCTCTCCGCGTAGGTCAACAAGTTGGGCCATTGGTAGCCGCGGTTTTGCCATGAGCCGTAGTTGATGTCGCCGTCGTAGCCCATCACCGCTTGGGTGTATTCCGAGGTCATTTTGCCCCAAATCATGAACCCACCATTGGCAAGCGCCGTCTCTTCGTCGTTGTTGCCGAGGTGTTCCAAAATCAAATACGTGCCCGGGTGGTTGCCCCAGATGTCGTTCGCGTAATCGAACAGGATGTCCACGCGGCTTTGATCGTATTGGTTCCACGCGCCGACGTCTGACCCCGAATCCACTTGCGTCAGTCCCTTGCTCAAGTCAATGCGGTACCCGTCGATGTGGAATTCCTCCATCCAAAA
>JBMZAL010000100.1:0-5120 GCA_049611325.1 Flavobacteriales bacterium | reverse complement strand
GATGTCGCCGCTTGGGAATGCAGACGCGCAGTCTTGCGCCGCGTACTGCATCACGCTGTTCAGCGATTTGACGCGTTACGTCACGATGCAGACGCTGTTTCACGACGGCGGGTTCTCCAACACCGGGGTCTCCATGGAGGTGATCTCGAAGTTTGGGCCGTCCGAAGGGTAAGCGAGGCACACAACTCGCCCGGCAATGTTCCGTGGCGTGTGGCAAGGCCATGTCGCGTTTGTTCCGTAAATTCAAGGGACACACTTGACTGAACCATCCCAGCACACCATGGAAGTCATCAAATTTGGAGGAAGTTCGTTGGTCGATGCGTCTGCCATGACGCAGGTGGCCGACGTGTTGGAGGCGCGGAAGGAGGTGCCCAAATTCGTCGTGCTCTCCGCCATGGGCGGAGCCACTGACGCCTTGCTTCAGGCAGGGCGTTCTGCGCGAGACGGCAATCCTGCTTGGCACACGATTGTGTCCGACCTCCGTACCCGACACCTCACGGCGGCCTCGGCCTTGCTCGAGGGAGCTGCGGAGGACGCTGTGGTCACCGAAATCGAAGAAGGTCTTTCCTACGTGCGGTCCATTTGTGAAGGGCTGCAGCTGCTTCACGAATTCAGCGATCACACCAAGGATGCCTTGGTCAGCATGGGCGAGCGACTGAGTGTGCCGTTGATGCACGCCATGCTCAAACAGCGTGGATTCAAGGCGGGCCGGCTTTCGGCCCTGGAGATTGTCGTCACCGACAGCCAATATGGCGCGGCGGTGGTGGATCGCAAGCGGACTGCCGATCGTCTTCGGACGGCCATGGAGGCCTTGGGCGATTGCGACGTGATGGTGATGGAAGGTTTTGTGGGACGGGACGACCAAGGTGAGGTCACCACGCTTGGACGCGGTGGCAGCGATTTGACCGCATCCTTCGTGGCCAGCATGCTCGGCGCCTCGCACATGGAAAAAAGCACCGATGTGCCCGGCATGTTGACGGCGGACCCTCGGGTGGTGCCTACAGCCAAAATCATCGACAGCATGAGCTACGAGGAGGCCATGGAACTGTGCCACTTTGGGGCAAAAGTCATTTACCCTCCGACATTGATTCCGCTGCGAGAGGCAGGCATTCCGCTTGTCATTCGGAGCACGTTTGACACAAGTTCGCCGGGAACCACCATCAGTGCCAACCCGGACCCTGGAACGGGCGTGCGTGGCGTGTCATCGATTGACGGCATGGCACTTGTGACCTTGGTGGGGGGCGGCATGGTGGGCATTCCAGGCTATTCTCGACGGATGTTCATGGCTTTGTCCATGCGGAAGGTCAATGTGGTGTTGATCACCCAGGGCTCGTCGGAACACAGCATCACGGTTGCGGTTCAGGAAGCCGAAGTCGACAAGGCGTTGGAAGCCTTGAACGAAGAATTTGAAAGCGACGTCAAGGTGGGCAAGGTGGAACCGTTCCGCGTGGAGCGTGGTCTCAGCATCCTCGCCCTGGTGGGGGATGCCATGCACCACCACACGGGGCTTTCTGGCCGGGCCTTCGATGCCTTGGGAAAGAACGGCATCAACATTTACGCCATTGCCCAAGGCTCGACGGAGCGAAACATCAGCATCGTCATTCAGAAGAACGACGTGGCCAAGGCGCTTCGGGCGCTGCACAGCACGCTGTTTGAGCGTGAGGTGTGCCGCGTGAACCTGTTCTGTGCCGGCGTGGGCAACGTGGGGGGAACCCTGTTGGCCCAAATCCAAAAGGCCCATGACGACCTGCTCTCGGAGCGGGCCATTGACCTGCGCGTGGTGGGCTTGGCGAACTCGAGGCAGTTTGTCTTTGACGCAGAGGGCGTGGCGCTGGATCGTTGGCAAGATGTTTTGGATAAAAACTCCACTCAGGGGGGCTTAAGTAATTTTATATCAGGAATAAAGGATTTAAATTTGGAGAACGCCCTGTTCGTGGACAACACCGCCAGTGAGACAGTGGCAGGGGTCTACGAAGAGGTCCTTCAAGCGTCCATTGGCGTGGTGGCGTCCAACAAAATTGCAGCTGCAGATACGCAAGCGCGCTACGAAGGATTGAAGCGGATCGCACGTGCCAAAAACACCCAATACCGATTTGAAACGAATGTGGGGGCAGGCTTGCCGGTCATCGACACCATTGAGCACCTCGTTCAAAGTGGAGACCGAATCCACCGCATCGATGCCGTGTTGTCTGGAACCCTGAATTACCTGTTCAGCACCTTTGGTCCAGAATGCGGCTTTGTCGAGAGCGTAAAAGGGGCCATGGACGCAGGATTCACGGAGCCTGATCCGCGCATTGATTTGAGTGGGGTCGACGTGCAGCGCAAGATTTTGATCCTTGCCCGGGAGGCGGGCTACACCATGGAGATGGCCGATGTGGAGAATCCAGGATTCTTGCCCCCGGCCTTGATGGAGGGAAGTGTGGCGGATTTCTTGGACAAATTGCCCACGGCCGAAGAAGGCATGCAATCCCGGCTGGCCCAAGCGGCGTCCGAGGGCTTGCAGCTTCGGTATGTGGCCACCTTTGAATTGAATGCGTCTGGCGAGCCCACGGCCCGTGTAGGGTTGCAGGCCTTGCCGCCGACCCATGCGTTCTGTCAGCTTCAGGGCTCCGACAACGTGGTCATGTTGCACACCGACAGGTATGTGGACCGTCCACTCGTGATTCAGGGCGCCGGGGCCGGTGCGGACGTGACGGCGATGGGCGTTTTTGCCGACATCATGAGATTTGCCGCGACCCGATGAACCACGCACCGACGTTCTGCCGCGTTTGGGCCCCAGCCACGGTGGCCAACCTCAATGTGGGGTTTGACGCCTTGGGATGCGCCTTGAAGGCACCCGGAGAATTCATGGAATTCCGCAGGGTGTCGGAGCCAGGCGTTCACTTGGTCAACGGCCCCAACACCGCATTGCCGCTGGAGGTCGAAGCCAATGTCGCTGGCAAGGCAGCCGCATCGCTGTTGAGCGCCTTGGGCAACCCCTTCGGCGTAGAAGTGATGGTGACCAAGTCCATCTTGCCAGGAAGCGGCATTGGATCCAGCGCGGCTTCGGCTGTTGCGGCTGTGGTGGGCATCGATGCGTTGGCCGAGGCAGGCATGCGCCGCGATGAACTGTTGCCCTTCGCCTTGGATGGCGAAGCGGTGGCGAGTGGTGCGCGTCATGCGGACAATGTGGCGCCCGCCTTGATGGGGGGCATGACGTTGATCGATCCGCAAGGCAAAGTGTGTCCCTTGCCAGTGCCAACATCTTGGCACCTGGTGGTCTTGCACCCGCAGGTGGTCATCAAGACCGCCGAATCCCGGGCTGTGTTGCCGGGCCAAGTGCCCTTGTCCGATGCTGTGAATCAGTCGGCATGGTTGGGGCGTTTCGTGCACGACCTGCATGCCGGAAACGAGCTCGAGGCCATGTATGCCATGGAAGACCTCCTTGTCGGGCCCCACCGCGGTGCGTTGATGCCGCATTGGGATGCATGCCAAACCGCAGCCAAGGACGCCGGAGCGCGCGCCGGAGGCATCAGTGGAAGCGGTCCGTCCAGCTTTTGGGTGTGCCGTTCGGCTGAAGAAGCCTCCGAGGTGGGGGCAGCCCTTCAACGTGTCATGTCTGCCCAAGGCATGGACCATCACCTTCACGTGACCACCATTTCAACCCAAGGAGCTCATGTTGTATCACAGTCTCACTGACCGTCAACTGACCCGCAGCTTCGCCCAAGCGGTGGTGGAGGGGTTGGCGCCTGACAAGGGGTTGTACTATCCCGAGCGGATTCCATCGTTGCCCCAGGAGCTGTGGCTTTCGGAGGAGGATTTGAACCCTTGGGACTTGGGAGCAGCCATGATGGCGCCGCTGGCCGAGGGAGACCTCCGTCACGAGGACCTGCTTGACATTTTGAAGGACGTGCTGAATTTTCCTTTGGAATTGAACGAAGTGGAGGACAACGTCTACGCGCTGGAGCTGTTCCATGGGCCGACCCATGCCTTCAAGGACGTGGGGGCACGCTTCCTTTCTCGTGTCCTGCGTCGGGTCAGCGACAAGCGCCTGACCATTTTGGTGGCAACAAGCGGGGACACAGGGAGTGCCGTGGCACAGGGGTTCTTGAATGTCCCCAACATCGATGTGGTCATTCTCTATCCCCAAGGCCGAATCAGCAAGATCCAAGAGCAGCAGCTGACCACAGCAGGGGCCAACATCAAGGCCTTGGAAGTGGAAGGCGCGTTTGACGATTGTCAGGCCATGGTCAAGGCGGCGTTCCTCGACGACGCCTTGCAAGCCGAGCGGCCGTTGACGTCGGCCAACAGCATCAACATCGCACGCTGGATGCCGCAGAGCATCTACTACGCGTGGGCCACCTATTTGCTGGGTCAGCCCGCGCAATTCTGCGTGCCTTCGGGCAACGTGGGGAATTTGGCTGCCGGCGTGCTGGCTGCCCAAATGGGCATGCCCCATGCCGGTTTCATCGCCGCCACCAATGCCAACGATGGCCTGGCCTCGTTCCTGCAAGGGACCTCCTTCGCTGCGCGCCCATCGGTGGCGACGTTGAGCAATGCCATGGACGTTGGCGACCCGTCCAACCGTCCCAGGTTGGAAGCCCTTTACGGGGGCGATTTGTCCGCCATGCGGACCCAAGTCAAGGGTGCCACCTTGGACGATGCGGGAACCATGCGGGTGATGAAGGACGTGCTGGATCGCAAGGGCTACGTCATGTGCCCGCACACCGCCGTGGGGTATGCCGGCCTGATGGCCCACCGCAACCCAAGCGTCCCGGGCGTGGTGTTGGCCACCGCCCATCCTGCGAAGTTTGGGGAGGTGGTGGAACGTGCCACGGGCCATGTGCCCGACCTGCCGGACCATCTTGCCGAATGCCTGAACAAGACCAAAGAGGCGACGGTCATTCCACCCACGTACGAGTCGCTCAAGCGTTACCTGCTCGCGTAATCCGAGGCCTTTCTCCAAAGGCTCTTCCGGCCGATGCGGGCGGAGATGTAGTCCTTTTCCAGCGACCATCCCCGTGCCGGGCTGTATTCGCGGCCGTAGAAGATGATTTGGAGGTGGAGTTTGTTCCAACGGTCCTCAGGGAAGAGCCGCTTGGCATCGCGCTCGGTTTGTTCCACCGACTTGCCGTTGGTGA
>JBMZAL010000099.1:0-5171 GCA_049611325.1 Flavobacteriales bacterium | reverse complement strand
AAACGAACATCAACAACGGCGATGTTTGCGACATCTTCATGCGGGTCATAATCCGGGTAAATGTGGAGGTGTGCCTCTTGAAGCATATCCTCCCATTCGCCCTCGTAGGTGGAGAAGAATTGTTCCTTGATGTAATCAAGAAGGACTTGTTGCTTGGCGGCATAAGACGCAAAAAACGCCCGTTGTGTTGGTCGCTTGCCTCGCCACCTTCCGAAATGGTCCCACATGATTCATTCCTCCACAGGCCACCAATACGGCGCACCGGAAAGTGGGGTCTTGTCCCACTTAGCGAAGCCTCTCTTCTCTCGGATATAAAAGGTGCGGTAGGCTTGAACGGTGGTGTATTTTGACTCGTCCAGCAGGTCAAGGTTGCGCCCCTGTGATTGGTTCACGCAACGAGGGAACGGCGTCAGCGGGCCGTTGGGAATGTAGTCTCGCAATTTGTAGTGTTCCCATTTGTCGTGGAACACGGCGTCACGAATCCATGCAAGTTGCTTTTGCGCGAAATGTTCTTTGTCGTAGCGGAGTCGGAATTGGTCGCAGATGGCTTGAGCGTGGGTCATGGCCCAATCAAAGTTGGCCTTGCTCTCACCCGTCCAGCGCGTCATAGGGTGGTTGCGGTAGCCGCCACGGTGAATTGTCCCACGCTTGGTTTCGGGCATGTAGCCAGCAGGTGCGCCGTTGTTGAGCAACGCCGAGGTGAGCATTTGCACTTCCTCCACGGCCAACTTGACCACATGAGAGTCGCACAGGTAGTGAGCGGACATGATGGGACAGGGTGTGCCATCAAACTTTTTCCCCAAAAACATTCTGTTCATTGGGCATCACCGTGAATTTTGTCATAACTTTCTCGCTCGGCCTTGCCGTAGATGCGAAGGTCGGTGAGGTCGGGGTCTTGCGCCATGAGGCAAAGCGTCGGGTCGCCAAAGCGGATGCCGAGAATCAAGCCGTGGCAAGCATCGCAAACACGGCCATTGAGCGGGCGGGCCCGGTGGCCTTTGAACCAAGTCCTGCCGTCCGGCAGGTGGTGGATGTGAACCTCTTGGTCACACAGGATGCAGGTAGGGAGAGCCAAGCCGTTCATTCTGTCACCTCACAGTCAATGTTGATGAGCGGGGAAATCCGCTTGAAGCGTTGGTTGCCGCACTTGACGCAGGTGTAATGCACCTCTACGAAGGACACATCATTGATTGACACGGATTCAGCGTGGGTGAATTTGAAATTGCACTTCATTCTTCCTCACACTCCCAACCGACACCGCAGTAGTCGCAACCTTCACAGCAACCGTTCCCACACGAAAGGTATTCTTCCGAGCCAATCACACGCCCGCATTGGTAATTTTCGCAGGTCATGTGGTGGTCGTCGTGAATGCGGTTGAGATACACGATGCCATCCTCCACATACAGGTCGGGCTCAGTCTCAAAGAGGATGCCGTCGTCAATGGAGGCTTCGTGGGCCGGCAGGTCGTTGAGGTTGATAACACAGAAGATGCCAGCGTCAACGCCAAAGGAGGTCGCACCGTTGGCGGACTGCAAGCCGGAGAAGCCCCATGTGCCGTCGCCACCGTTCGTCCAAACGGTGATTTCTTGGCCGTGCCAATCAATGACTGAATCCACATGACCGCCTTCACGCCTGTCGCCTCCAACACCGGAGAGCGTCAACTTGCAGAAGTCCTCCCATTGGTCGTCGGGGATGATGTAGCACGGGTCGCCCACATACCACGGGGCGGCGGCGATAACTTGGTCGTGCATACGCTGGCGCAGGTGCGCGCTGATTTTGTCAATGGCTTTCTTCATCATGTTCATTCCTCCATCGGGCTTCCCGCCCATACACAGAGATGGGGGTTGCACTTTATAAGGTTTTCGGTTGGGCGTTTTTACGCCTAACCACGCCTCCGCTTCGGCTTGCACACGACACACTTCTTGCTTCGTGCGTTGATGTTGGGGGCGCAGTCGCCGCACAACAGCACACGACAGGAAAGGCACTTGCGAGCGTTGTTTATTTTTGCGGCAAAAGAAGGGGCGGATTTGGTTCTCAAGGGAGAAGCCAAGTGAACATGAATCTCCGGGTCAATCGTTGCCTTCTTCTCGTCCTCCGTCCAGCAGGTGGAACAGGAAGCACAGCGATAATCGGGAGAGGGAACAGCGTCTTGAAGAGACACTTGGTAGAAATTCTTGCCGTAAAACTTTTCCAACTGCTTCAACAGCATGGAGGTTCCAACGGAACCGAAGTCAACGGACTTTGCGAATGAGAAATCGGTCGTCATTTTGAACGGCACGCCGAGGCCAGCATACCACACAGGGTTAGACGATGCGTCAAAGTGATAGATGAACGCCTTCATGCGATGGTGCCCCCTCTCTCTTCGTCGTCAAACTCTTCCATCTCAGCGTTCCGCATGGCGATTTCGTTCATCTTGGCGTGCCCGTAGTCGTGCGTAGCCAGCAGGTGGAACACATTGTAGTCGGGGCCGACGAATTCTTGACCACAGACGGGACAGGAAGCGCGAATCATGTTGAGGTTGGACACCCAAACCTTGCGGTCGGTGAGGAAAATACCGTCGTTGATGGCTTCTTTGCCGATGATGCCGGCGACGAGTCCTTCAAGGCGGGTGAGCGTCAAATCACGAGGGCCAACGCTCATTCGGATTCCTCCTTCTTGAACGGGTGGATGATTGACCAGCCTTCCTTGATGCGGCGCAAACAGTGGGGGCAGATTTGAGAGGTTTTACCGTGAATGTAGTTGGTGCATCGGACATACCTTCGGTGGATTTTGTCCGTCCAAAAAGCCGAACCTTCGGGTTGCTCGTCAAACATGGTTGAGCGGTTGAGGTATCGGATTTGTGGGTGCGAATCCGCCGTCCAATGGGCGGGAGGCGTGAGGTATTGCAGGGCG
This sequence comes from Flavobacteriales bacterium, assembly GCA_049611325.1. Lineage (GTDB taxonomy): Bacteria > Bacteroidota > Bacteroidia > Flavobacteriales_D > Sanyastnellaceae > UBA11663. The sequence goes on along the minus strand of JBMZAL010000099.1, from coordinate 2,279 downwards.
AGCGAGCAGGGGGAATAGACCACCTTCTCAACCTTGCTGATGCGCTCGCTGTCCCAATCCGACCAGCCGTCTTTTTTGTGCCAGCCTTCGGTGCCGAATTCCTCAAAATCGGCTCGGACATGCTTCGCCGTCTTGATGGGGTTTCCCTCACCGTCATATCGGACGGTGAAGTGATGTGTGACCGTTTCCTTGACGGAAACCTTGAACAGCACCGAGCCCGCCTCATGGACAGGTCGGTATTCGTTGATTTCCAATTCGTGCATGATTTGTGTTCCTTCGTCCATTTTCTTTTCCTCCAAAAGTTTCGCTGATGCACACGCTTCGCCCCTCGCCCGTGCAAGAACCACCAAGCAGGGGGTCATTGGGACGGAGGTGTGAACCAAGATGATAGGGATAGGGATGTCTTTTTGTGAAGTCCTCCGGTGAATCTCAAGCGACGATGCGTGCGGTGATGGTGTCCCAAGCACGGGCCTTGAGGCGTGCGCCGGTGCCGATGAGCGAGGACTCGGCTCGCTTGGCGTTGACGGTGCCGCTGGCGTTGTGAACCCATGCGTGGTCAAGGTATTCGGTGACCACATTGAATGACTGCCAAGCCGTGTCCCGCATGGCGGCGGTGTTGTTGGTGCTGGACTTCTCCAACTCCTTCAAGTGGTTGAAGGTGTTGAGCCCACGCGTCTTGAGGCCCCATTCGTTGTCCTCGTTGACCAATTTCTCGTCGGTCGTGAGGCCGAGGGCGTCAATGTAGAAGGTGGCCTTGTCAGCCTCCGTCATTTCAACGGTGAGCAACTCGGCGGCTTGGTTGGCGAAGTTGTTGTTGAGGGTGTCAACGAGGCCGATGGCGTGTTCAAATTGGCTGATGCGGTCAGCCATCTTGGACGAATGCCGGATGGTGAGGTCGCGAGGGTTGATGCCCGCCGCTTGCAGTTGCCGTTGGTGGAAGGCGAATTGGTTGGTGCAACCGAACCGGATGTTGGCGGGAATACACTTGACCCCACCGGAACCGTCGTGGGTATTTGTGAGGTAAATGTATTGGTCTAAGTCGTCCCACCCGTCAATGCGGTAGGTGTCGGGCAACTTGAAGGAGGCGTAGAGTTTCTCACCCTGCCCCACCATGCCGATTCTGTCCCAAGCGATGTCGTCGTTCTGCACGAGGCGGTCAGCGATGCCGAGCAGGTCAGCGTTCTGCATCGGATGGTAGGTGCGGCCCACCACGCCAAGCGTCACATCGTTGTCCATGCGCTTGATGCGCTGGAATTTTGACCGGATTTCTCGCCCTGCGGCGGTGTAGAGCGGTTCACGCCCCACCTCAAAGTCCAATCCGGCGTTTCGCAACACCTCGTCCGTCGTCGTTCCTTGGGCCTGTTGGCCCATCAGCATATAACTCGCAATCATGTTTTTCATCTCCATTTTTTGTTTGTGTTTTTGGTTGTCGGCGGGTTGCTCCCGCTTCTAAATACACATACACGGTGCCCCTTATAAGGCTTTCGGTTTGCGTATTTTGCGTCTAACCACCACCCCGGCTTCACTGAACACCTCCGGCGTAGTCAACGCCTTCGGAGCCGTGCTGGCTGAGGTGAAAGTAAGCATACCTTCGTTGTGCCCTCGTGTTGTCGGAGGTCACGGGAAGGTCGGGATTTATTTTTACGCTGATTATTTTTGAGCGCAGGTGAAGATGATTTGAAACAAAGTGTCCCCAAACGCCACGAGAGGGGAAGGATGCAGTCGTCATGCGGGCAGGTGAACCGGAGACTCGGCGGGCCTCGGCTTCAATGTCCCACAGGTCGTCGTAGGAGAACCAAACAGGTTTTCGGGCCACGCGTGAGAAGTGGGCCATCGTTTCAGCCACGGATTCGCAGGCATCCCTGCGTCCGGGCTTGCGGATGTGGTCGCGTCGTGGTCGGGTGTTCATTCGTCAGTCCTCCCGTCGTCGTGAAGGTGCGTGCCGCAGGTGCCGCATTCCTTGAAATAGGAGATGAAGAAATGAACGCAGTCGGAGCATTGGGCTTGAACGGTCATGCGCCCACCTCCGTGACATGAGGGGCGACGACGCAAGGCCAATCGTGAGTCCCCATCGGTGTTTTTACGGGAAGAATAAAACCCTTCCGTCCGTGTCGGTATTCGCTGGCTTCCTTACGGGCTTTTCGCACCCGTGGGGAAAGAACGGCGGAGACAACCTTTGGGCACGGTGGAAGAATCAACATTTCGGGATATACCGTGCAGGTGATGAGGGCGAAGGTCGGGGCGGGAGCGTAGGCGTAGCAGGTCACTCTTTCACCTCC
>JBMZAL010000098.1:0-5196 GCA_049611325.1 Flavobacteriales bacterium | reverse complement strand
CTACGTGTGGTGCGCGGCGGACATCCCTCGCGCCATGGAGGCGTCCAAGGTCGCCTCGCTGCGTCCGGCATTGTCGGGTGCAGTGGTGAGTGTGCCGGTTGAGGCGCTGGCCCATGCGATGGACGCTGCAGGGGAAAACGACGTGATTTGGGTGGGTGGCAGCTTGTTTGTGGTGGGGGATGTCCTTCGGGACGCGCCTCAGCAGATTCCGGGTTGGTCCGTCTAACACTTCATTCTGAGAGGGACTACCTCCCTCGCGTTGCTTTGGTCGGTGGACCCGGGAGGGCCCCTGACTCAAACGAGCTTGGCGCATGTTGGGGCATCAAAAAGCCCCTGCAATGCAGGGGCCTTTGTGGTGGAATTTGAGTGGGCGGTGAGGGACTCGAACCCCCGACCCCCTCGGTGTAAACGAGGTGCTCTGAACCAACTGAGCTAACCGCCCGGGGACCGCGAAGATAGCGAAGTATGTTTGTTGCCCCATGGCCGACCATCATGCATCCCCCGCGTCTCGCCTACCGTCTTTGAAGGACCGGTGGTTGCGCCTTCGGGACACCCGTTTGGTGGCGCCATGGTTGGGAACCTCTTGGCGAAAGTTGCATTCGCCCACCCTGTTTACCTGGGGGAGGGCCCTTCAATCCAATTCCAAACATTGGCCCGATTCCGCCCCGGTGGAGGAGGATGCCATCGACGCGATCGCGGCGTGGCGGACGCAACTGAGCCGCACGAGCGACCTCGTCGTTCGTCGTGATTTGGGGGCGGGTGAGCGCAAGAGCGGGAAGAAGCAGGCAACGGTGTCTGTCCAAGACATGGCATCGCGGGCCTTGACGCCCGAGGAGGATGCACGCGCCCTTGGTCGTTGGCTCCGATGTGTTGCACCCAAGGGGCGGTTTTTGGAGTTGGGCACATCGCTCGGGGTCATGTCCGCCCACGTGGCGGCCACGGGTTGGGACGTGGACACGTGGGAGGGATGCCCCCAGACCTTGGAATGGGCCCAAAAAGGGTGGGATACGCTGGGGTGTTCCAGCGGCATTCACGCCCAGTGCGGCAACTTCTTGGAATTGGCAGGCCGTGTGGGGAAAGAGGAATTCTGGGACGTCGTGTACTTGGACGGGTTTCACGAGGAAGAGGCCACGCTGCATTTGGCAGACGCGTTGGCGCCCCATGTGCGTGAGGTGCTTGTGATCGACGACATCGCCTGGAGCCATGGCATGCATCGCGCTTGGCGGGAGTTGCAGTCAAGGTCTGAATGGCGGGTGAGTTTCTCTTGGCGTGGAAGGGGGTTTCTCCTCAAGGCACCACACATGCGGAGGCAGCATGTGCGGTTGGCGTGACGCCCGCAAACCACTTTGTTCCGTCGTGTTCCTCCTTTTGCGCCCAAACGCGTTCTTCTTGCTACCTTGGAGGTCCATAAAACACACGGACATGAAAACTTGGATGATGACACTTGGCCTGCTGACCATGGCGGCCACCATGACTGCGCAAGATGCACGGATGGGCAGCAGGAATGACGGGAAAGGGGGCGCGCACCGCACCCACATCAATTCCGGTGAATTCTATGGCACATTGGTGGCATTCAATCAGTCCAACACGGAGGTGGTTCGCTTCAACATCGACGACGTAGTGATGCGGGCAACCCGTGATCCGCAATTCTTGTCTGCAACCAAGAAGCTCAAGACCCACCGTTTCGAAAGCACTTCACAGGCGTTGAACGTGCTGGCATCTCATGGTTGGGTTGTGCGCTCCACCATGGTGTTGCGGGGCCGCAGTGGGGACGAACGTCACTACGTCATGGCTCGCCCCATGGATTACATTTTGCCTTTGACCCCATGGCTGGAAGAAGGTTCGAGAGACCGCTCTGGGCAGCGGTAACCCCAGGAGTTCGAGGCATTTGGCTCGTGCGCGTACTTGGCGCGTATGTGCTTCTGCAATTCAGTTGGTGGGCCTACCTCCTGGCAAGCACAGGCGGCGCCCGCGAACGTTGGATGGTTCTCGGGGAGGGGTCTGTTTTTGCGGCCCTTTTGGTCCTTGGATTGATGCGCTTGGAGCGCAACTTCAGGCAAGAACGCATGCGTCTTGTCCGCGAACGCAATTTGCTGTTGGGGGTCACCCATGAGTTGAAGACTCCCCTCGCCAGCGTGCAGCTTGGCGTGGACTCATTGAGGCGACTGAAGTTGTCCGAGGAGGACCGCGCTGCAGTGCTGGAAAACATGCAGAACGGAGTGCAAGATTTGGGTCACCGCGTGGAGGAAATGTTGGTCGCCACGCGGCTCCAACGCCAAACCGACGTGCAAGCGTCCACCTTCGATTGGGGCGACATGCTTGACGAGGCCGTGGGGCGCGTGTCGGGCGTGCAACGCGACCGAATCCGATTGCATCGCATCGAGGGTTCTCAAGAGGTGCGCGGCGACCGGGCACTTTGGGTGCTGTCTGCATCCAACCTCATTGAAAACGCCCTGAAATACAGCCAAGGCGCTGTCGAGGTGCGGGCAGAGGTGATCGGGGCAGACGCGGTGCTGGAGGTGTGTGACGAAGGGGAGGGCATTCCCAAGGCGGATCGCGAGTCGGCCAAGGCGCCTTTTGTGCGGCTCAAGGAGGAAGGTTCGGGCACGGGGCTGGGACTCCACCTCGTCGCCCAAACGGCACTTTTGCACGGCGCCCTTATGGACATGCGCGACCTCGATCCTGTGGGTTTTGCGGTTCGGGTGGTTTGGCCTCAGGGACGTTGAGTCAGCCCCTACCTTCGCGGCGTGAAAACGGCATTGATCATCCTGGATGGTTGGGGCCTCGGCAATGCCGACGGCAACAACGCGATTGAAGTGGCGCAGACGCCCTATGTGGACAGCCTGAACGCCTGCACTCCCCACGCCACACTCCGCACGGACGGGGAACACGTGGGCTTGCCTGATGGCCAAATGGGCAACAGCGAAGTGGGGCACATGAACATCGGCGCCGGCCGGGTGGTGTACCAAGATTTGCTGCGTATCGACCGGGCTGTGGCCGACGGTTCGATGGCGGAAGAGCCCGTGCTGCAAGAGGCGCTGCGTGTCGCTTCAGAACCGGGCAAGCGCTTGCATCTCATGGGATTGGTGTCGCGTGGCGGGGTCCACAGCCAACAGGCCCACCTGCACGCGCTGGTGGACGCCGCAGAGGCCGCCAGGGTGCCCGATTGTGTCATTCATGCCTTCACCGATGGCCGGGACACCGCGCCTCAGATGGGCACGACCTACCTCGCCGATTTGGAAGCCCACTTGGAGGGCAAACAAGCCCAAATCGCCTCGGTGCACGGCCGCTACTACGCCATGGATCGGGACAAACGCTGGGAGCGCGTGGCACATTCCTACCGCGCATTGGTGGGAGAAGTTGAGGAGCGACATGCATCTGCCGTGGAAGGCGTGCAGGCCCACTACGACCAGGACATCACCGATGAGTTTGTGGTGCCCTTCCAAATCGAAGGCGTCGACGGCCACATCCGCCCCGGGGACGTCGTCCTCTGCTTCAACTTCAGAACAGATCGCTGCCGCGAAATCACCCAAGCCCTGACGCAGCAGTCGTTCCCCGACCAAAACATGGCGCCGCTTGACTTGCACTACGTCACCATGACCAACTACGACGAGAGTTTTGAGGGGGTGCACGTGCTGTACGACAAGCCCAATTTGGTGAACACCTTGGGCGAGGCGGTCAGTGCCCAAGGCCGAACCCAACTCCGGATGGCGGAAACCGAAAAGTATCCCCACGTGACGTTCTTCTTGAGCGGGGGACGTGAGGAGCCCTTCGAAGGGGAGCAGCGCGCCATGGCCGCAAGTCCCAAAGTGGCCACGTACGATTTGCAGCCGGAGATGTCCGCGCCGGAGCTCACCGAGAAGGCCGTGGAAGCCTTGACGTCATGGCAGCCGGATTTTCTCTGCTTGAATTTTGCCAACCCAGACATGGTCGGCCACACCGGCGTGTTTGAGGCGGTGGTGAAAGCCGTGGAGACCACAGACCAGTGCTTGAAGCAGGTCATGGAAACCGCCAAGGCTGAGGGGTATGCCGTGGTTGTCATTGCGGACCATGGGAATGCCGACCTCGCCCGGAACACCGACGGCACGCCGCACACCGCGCACACGACCAACCCTGTGCCGATTTGGGTGCACGGTCCAGAAGGAACGAAGGTCCGCGACGGCATCCTCGCAGATGTCGCCCCAACTGTCCTTCAATTGATGGGTTTGACGCAGCCGACAGAGATGACCGGGAGGTCTCTCGTGGGTGTGTGAATCAACGCTGGCGAATGAGGGTCAATTGACCGCGGTCGGAAATGCCGTCGGGTCGGATCAACACCCACTGGTAGGTGCCTTCAGCTGCAGGATTGCCATTGTTGTGGCGGCCGTTCCACACCAGTTCAAATTCGGCGTCGCTTTTGGTTTCGTCTTGGAACACCTTGGTGCCGTAGCGGTTGTAAATCACCAGCTTTGATCCCATCAGGCCATCCAGGCCACGAATGCGGAAGTTGTCGTTTTGGCCGTCGTTGTTGGGCGTAAACACGTTGGGAATCTCGCAGTCTCTCACCCGAAGAAGCGCGCTGGTTTCAAACCCACACGAGTCCACCATCGTGAGCACGCGTTCCCATCCGAATGAACCGGACTCAATGGCGTTCAACCGCCACAAGGGGTCCCCTCCGAGTGTGGTTCCTGCGGAGGTGCGGTCAATCAACAAGGTGTCCCCCAAAATGTCATTGTCTGGGTCAAGCACCGATTCGCCGTCAAGGAGAAGGTCGACAATGGGAATGCCGGAATTGAACATGGGGAAATCCTGGCGGTCCTCGAAGCAAATCTCGGTCTCTGTGATGACGGGGTGGTAAACGACTTGCTCAAACACGTAAGGTTTGTTGCACTGGTCAATGACCGTCAGTTCAATGTTGTGAGAGGAGATCAACTGACCATCTGCATTGGTCATCGAGAACAGGGAATCGAAAGACGTCACCCATTCGGAGGGGTCTTCGGCTGCATTGCTCCACGGGTTGCCGTCCCACACAAATCGGAAGGGTCCGTAGCCAGAGATGTTGTCGTACCCCAGGGTTTGGTTTCCGTCGTCGTCGAGACAGGACACGGGGCTTGGCACGGCCTCCACAGGCAGCGGATCCAAAATGACCACGCGTGATGAAGTGATGACGGTTTCTCCGCAGCCGTTGACGTACTCAAACGTGATTTCCACCGTCTC
>JBMZAL010000097.1:0-5227 GCA_049611325.1 Flavobacteriales bacterium | reverse complement strand
AAGTCCAAATCGTGTCTCGCTTCCTCCCAATGGGCCACCGCATCCATGATGGCCTCCACGCTGGTGACCACCTCCAAACTCCGGCCTTGGGGCGTTTTGAAGCCCCACTTCGCAGCTTCACGCACGGCCTCGCTGTGCGAAGCGATGCCCATGGCGGTCATGGTCTCCGCATCGAGGTTGTACACCATGCAGTCCAAAGGCCGCGTGGCCACCACGGCACTGTCCTGCAACTTGAGGGTTCCGGCCGCCGTGTTGCGCGGATTGGCAAACTCCGGTTCCCCCGCCTCTCTCCGAGATTCATTCAACGCCTCGAATCCGGGCCATGGAAAGAAGATTTCCCCTCGGATTTCCAAAGGATGGGGCGCGCCTGGGTTCAACCGGAGCGGAAGGGTCTTGATGGTGGCCACGTTGGCCCGCACATCTTCCCCTGTGGTTCCGTCCCCGCGCGTCAGGGCTTTGACCATCGCTTGGTCTTCGTACCACACGCTGATGGCCACGCCGTCGTACTTCAACTCCACCACGAATTCGACTTCTTCCTCGGGCAAGCCTGCCTGCACGCGCTCGGCCCATTGCGCCACTTCCTCCGCATTGTAGCTGTTGGACAACGAGAGCATGGGCGATTTGTGCGCCACCTTCTCAAACTTGTCGGTCAAATCCCCTCCCACGCGCTTGGTGGGCGACGTGGGATCTGCGAATTCAGGATGTGCTTGTTCAAGTTTGGCGAGTTCGTCCAACAGGGCGTCGAACTCCCGGTCCGAAATCACCGGCTCGGCCAACACATAGTAACGGTGGTTGTGGGCATGCAGCTCTTCCCTCAATTGCGCAATTCGTGCACCGGCTTCCATGGGTTCAAGGTAGCGCACGCCTCGCCACCACATGACGTGGAAGTCCTTGCAAATCGCTCAGGATTTCCACGTGTTTCCAACCCCCTTGTGCCTCGAGGAGTCCTGCGACCTCATGGGCTTTGTCGGTGTGGCACTCCAACCCCACCCAGCCTCCGGGCACAAGGGCGCCTTTGACACACCACGAAACCATGGCGCGATAAAACACAAGCGGGTCGTCGTCAGGCACGAAGAGGGCCATGGACGGCTCGTGCTCCGTGACCCGTGCATGCATCGTCGTGCGCTCCGCGGCCGGGATGTAGGGCGGATTGGACATGACCACGGAAAAAGGCGTCTCAGGCTGTTCCGCACGCAACGCGTCCGCGTGAACCCAGTGCACATCCATGCCTGTAGCGCGGGCATTGGATTGGGCCACCTCGAGGGCCTCAAGGGACCATTCGAACCCCACAACTGCGGCATGCGGGTGCCTGCGTTTCATGGCCAACGCCATGCATCCCGACCCCGTGCACCAATCCGCCACGCGAACGGGCCCCTCGAGCCCCGCGACCTTGTCTGCCATGGCCGCCACGAGTTCTTCCGTTTCTGGACGGGGAATGAGCACGACTGGGCTGACCTCGAGGCGCAGGCCATCGAACCAGCTCTCGCCGAGGACGTGCTGAATGGGCTCTCCCTCATTGAGGCGTTCTGCCATCACGGCGAGGCGGTCCAACTGGGATTCGTGCCAACGCATGTCGGCCACCATCCGCTCGCCCTTTGCTCGACCGCTGGCGTGCTCCAACAGCCAACGCACCATGCCACTTCGTTCTTCTGCTTCCACCTCAGACAGGCGTGACATGAGCCAGGCCGTCACCACCGCATCGGTGTTGGTGCTTGGCCAAGGGCCTGTGCCGCGCCGGCCCACCCCACTCATGCGCCGTCCAAATGCGCAGCGCGCACCAGCAACTCCGCTGTGGCACGGTTGGTGGCGAGCGCCACATTGTGCACGTCGCATTGACGCAACAGCATGTTGACGTCAGGTTCGTGGGGGTGCTTGCCCATGGGATCTCGGAAAAAGATGACAGCGTCGAGGTTGCCTTCGGTGATGCGGGCTGCGATTTGGGCATCCCCTCCGAGGGGGCCAGACGCCAAACGCTCCACGCTCAGTCCCAGCGCTTCAATGCGCCCGCCCGTGGTTCCGGTTCCCACCAAATCGCATTGGGAGAACCAATCCATGTGCCCTTGCACAAACGCCACCAAATCGTCCTTCTTGCCGTCATGGGCAATGAGGGCAACACGTTTCATCTTCATGGACCGAAGGTACACCAGCCCTTCACGTGACGGACCGAATCGCGGTTACGTCAAGGTCAAGCGTCCGTTGCGAGAACGCAGTAGCCCCAGGGTCCGAGGGTTTGGCCTTCAGACCAGCCACCGAGCTCTCCTTCGCCCATCACCACCTTCAACGGCGCGTCAGGCAGGGTCAACGAAACCTCTTGCGGCGCATCTGACAAATTGAGGATCACCACAACGGTGCTGCCGTTCTTTTCTTTTTGGAAGGCAAACACATGCGCGTCAGCGCTCGTCTTCAACACCTGAGGTGCACCTCCAAAATCGCCGTTCCAAAGCGCCTCCCGAGTGTGGTTGAGGTCGTTGAGCTGGCGGTAGAAATCGGCCTTGCTGTAGTCGCCCCATTCCACCGTGTCCTTCTCAAAGAAGCGCAAGCGGTCGCGGTTGTACGATTCTTGCCCCGAGTAAATCAAAGGCATGTCCAGCAAGGTCGCCGCGAGCACCCCCATGGCGTCACCTGCGTCGCCGTAGCGCTCTTCCACGGTGCCGTTCCAGCTGTTCTCGTCGTGGTTGGTGATGAACCCCAGGCGGTACGCATCGCTGGGGAAACGCTCTGCCTCCTCTTCGAGGTAATCGCGCAACACTTGCACGGGTTCCTTGCCCTGGGCAACTTGGTTGGTCAAGTGGTGGAAATGCCATCCGTAGCTCATGTCAAACGCCCGGGTGTGGTGATCGGGCTCTTCCGCTTCCGCCAGCATGAACACTTCTGGATTGACTGCTTCCAATTGGCGACGCGCCATGTCCCAAAATGGGGTCGGGACTTTCATGGCCACATCGCAACGGAAACCATCAATGCCGCAGTCGGCCACCCAAAACGCCATGGCATCCGCCATCGCCGCGTACAACCCATTTTCAACCCCGCCTTCCCAATCCAATTGGGCCACATCCCACCAGTCCGTGCCCAGAGGCGGCTGAAGGTTTCCGAGGCTGTCCAACAAATAGTACTCGCGGTGGTCCTCGGTCCACACGCAGTCAAACGCACTGTGGTTCGCCACCCAATCCAAAATGACCCGCATGCCGAGGTCATGGGCGGCAGCCGTCAAGGCACGCACGTCTTCATGGGTTCCATAGTCGGGGTTGACCGCGCGGTAATCTTGAACGCTGTAGGGACTTCCAAGGGAGCTGCTTCCAGGTTCGACGATGAAATTGTTCTTGTTCTCTCCCCCCTTTCGGTTCACATCCCCAATGGGGTGAATGGGCATCAACCACAAAATGTCCACGCCGAGCGCTTTCAATCGGGGCAGATCGGGAATGAACGCCGCAATCGTGCCTTCTGGCGTGTGCTGCCGCAAGTTGACTTCGTAGATGGTGGCATTTTTGGTCCAATCCGCATGCACCAACTGGTCTTCTTGTTCTGCAGAGCCGCCGACATGGGCCGTGCCCGTAGGCTCCGGGGTTCCACATGAGGCCACCAACGTGACCACGAACGCAAACAAAGCCGTGCGGCCCAAGGAGAAAGAAGAGAGGATCATGGATGTCAAATTTCAACGGGCAAGTTAGGCCAAAACCGGGGCTTGGTGTACAATGAACACCAAGCTTCTCAACGCATTGATTTTCAATCAGAACAACGACGCCTGGCCGGTCGATTCTGCAGATTCAGCACCCTCTTGGGTCGCTCCTTCCTCCGGGGCGGACGCCTCTGTCGAATCTGGAGTCTCTGCGGCGCCAGAAGGTTGGGCTTCTTGTGCGCGTTGGGCATCGGCATCGCGTGCCGCCTGCAATTCCTTTTCGTGTGCCGTTTCCAGCTCTTCAACAGGCGCTTCAAGTGTGACTTCGGTGACGGGCAAGGAACTCAACTTGTTGCCAATGGCCTTCACGCCTTTCACCGAAATGAAGCCGCGCAAGTCCAGGACGTCGTCCTCACGGTCGCGCGTGTGCTTGAACCGGCGGTTGTAGCGGATTCGCACATGCGGGTGGTGCAAGGTGGACGCAACCCACAGTTTGGACTGTTCGTGGTCGCCGATGAAGCCCGTGGCGTTCTTGCTGAATTCCGGCAGGAACCGCTTGACATACCACTCTTCCTTCTCCCCTTCGTAGTAGACGACGGAGACCGGTTTGTCCTCGTCAAAACGCTCGAGGTGAATCATGCGCTCGTCGAAGTGCGTGCTCAAATCGAAGCCGGTGAACAGGTACTCTCCCGTGTTGAGCAAGACCAAAATCTTGTCGTCGGGCTTGAAATCCCCGAGGAATTGACCCCGTCCGTCCGCGTTCAACCGGCGCACCGTCTCGTCGTACCACACCTTGCGCGCGCCAAGCGTGCTGACGCCGGCCTCCTTGAGTTCGATTTTCCGCACGGGGAACTTCGACACCAGGTTGCCGCCTGCACCACGGCCTTTGATGCCAATGTCACTGAAGTCGAGGTCGAATTTGACCTTCTTCAGGCGAGCCTGGGCACGCAAGAAGACCGTGACCACTTCCGCCTCGCCGTTGGGGTTGGCGGTGAAGTACAGGATCTTGGATTTGGGCGTGCCTTTGGTGATGGGGTACTCGCGGTCGCGGGTGATGGAGGTCACGTTGAAGCGCTTCACCATGCTGCGCCCCGTGGCCCCATCGAGGTAAATGACGTTGTAGGTCGTACGCTTGTCGCCCTTCTTCCACACCGCAGCGTAGAGCAAGTCCTTGCCAAAGAAGGCTTTGCTCGACACCTTGCTCACTTGCATCACTCCGTCCCGGCGGAACACAATGATTTGGTCGATGTCGGAACAGTCGCCCAGCAACTCTCCTTCGGTGCGCTTCAGGCCCGTTCCCACAAAGCCCTCGGCCGGATTCCAGTACAGTTTGGCGTTGGCCACCGCGACTTTGCTTCGGTCGATGGACTCGAACGTGCGCAATTCGGTTTTGCGCTCGCGCCCTTTGCCGTACTTGTCCTTGAGTTTCTTGAACCAGTCGATGGCGTATTCCGTGAGGTGCTCGAGGTGGTGCTTGACCTTGTCGATGTCCCCTTCCAACGCCGCAATGCGCTCGTCGGCCTTGAAGCTGTCAAATTTGGAGATGCGCTTGATGCGGATTTCCGTCAGACGGGTCACGTCCTCGTCGGTCACTTCACGCAGCAAATGCTTGAT
>JBMZAL010000096.1:0-5450 GCA_049611325.1 Flavobacteriales bacterium | reverse complement strand
CCCCTCAGGCTCAATGATCCCAAGGTGCCAAAAGGTGATGTGTCCTGAACTCAGGCGAGCACCTGCTCGGCCAACCCTTGGAGGATGGCGCGGCCGTCGGCGTTGGCGAGGTCGTCGCTGCACGCGCGCTCCGGGTGAGGCATCATGCCAAAGACGTTTTTGCCTTCGTTGCAGACTCCTGCGATGTTGAGGAGGGCGCCGTTGGGGTTGCTCATGGCGTTGACCGCGCCGTTCTCGTCGCAGTATTGGAACAAGATTTGGTCGTTGTCTTGCAAGCCCTTCAAGCCATCTTCGCCAATGAAGTAGTTGCCTTCGCCATGCGCAATTGGAATCACAAGCGGCGTCTCGGTGTCGCACCCCGCAGAGACGGCAGCGGTGCGGGAGACCGGCTTGAGGTGCACGTTGCGGCAGATGAATTTGCGGCTTTCGTTGTGGCGAAGCGTTCCTGGCAGAAGCCCGGCTTCGCACAGGATTTGGAACCCATTGCACACGCCCATCACGCGGCCGCCGCCGTGGGCAAACGACACGACTTCCTCCATGATGGGAGAGAAGCGCGCGATCGCGCCGCTGCGGAGGTAGTCGCCATAACTGAAACCGCCGGGAAGCACAACGGCTTCAACGCCTTGCAGGTCTCTGTCTTTGTGCCAGAGCTGCACCACGTTGAAGCCGAGGTCGTGGCTCAGCGCATGGACCATGTCCATGTCGCAGTTGGAGCCGGGGAAGGTGACAACACCAATCTTCATGGTGCGAAGTTCGGCATTGTCACCTTCCTGTGCACGCGTTTAGCGCACCATTTTCCAAGTCCGAATGCTGTTGGTGGGTTCGTGCACCAAACGCAACAGCACCAGGGCAGGCCATTGGTCGCCTTCGATCCAGATTTGGCCGTTGCCATCGGCACCCACAGGCGTGCACAGCTGACGTCCGGTCAAGTCGAAGACGTGGACCTTCATGCCTTCGCCGGCGGCCCCCAAATCCATCATCCATCCTGACTCTGTGGTCACCGGGGCGTGGATGTCGGTCAAATTTCCTTCGGCCACGTGGGTCACCATGGTGCCCAAGTCGTCACTGTTGCTCTCACCTTGGCTCACCACCACGGTTTTTCGCACGGTGTGGCTGCATTTGTCGTTCCACACGTTCAGGAACACGTCGTAGGCACCCGCGGCCTCGAAGGTGTGCGTGGCGTGGTAATCGTAGTTGGGGGTTTCTGTGTCTCCGAAGTACCATGTTTGGCCTGTGATGTGACCCTCAGAAGTGTTCGTGAAGGACATAGTCATGCCTGAGTTGCCGTCCGTCAATGCGCCCGAAGGTGCTGTGAAGTTGGCCTCCACGGTGGGGGTGTCTTCAACTTCCACGCGCACGTTTTTGGTGCATCCGTTGCTGTCGGTCACCACCGCGTAGTATTGGCCGCCGGGCAAGTTGGCCAAAGAAGCACCTGTGGCGCCATGATCCCAAGCGACGCTCACTTCGCCCGTGCCGCCCTCGATGGCCAAGTCGATGGCACCTTCGTCGACCTGTCCGCATCCCATGGGGGTGACCGTGGCCTCAACTTGCAGGTTGGACGCTTCCATCAACTGGACTTCCATGCTTTGGGCTGGGCAGCCGTCTTCCACATCATGGCTGTAGGTCAACGTGTACACGCCGCTCTCAAGACCAGTCATGTCGAAGGCTCCACTGGGTGTCGTGGTCGATTGCACCAAGTCACCTTGTGCATTCACAATGTCCACCACCCATGTGACATCTGCGTCACTCGACATGCTGAACCCGGCCACGCCTTGGCCGTCACAGCCAGGAGAAAGCACAGACACCTCGAGAGAAGGGCTCGCGGCCACAGTCACGGCTGCGGTCTCTTGGCAACCCGCTTCATCCGAAACCGTGACAATGTACTCTCCAGGCACGGCCTCGACCAGCTCTTGACCTGTCATGCCATTGGACCACGTGTAGGTCACCTGCCCTGTCCCTCCCACGAGATTCGCGGTTGCGGAACCGGGGTGCGTGGCGTCGCACTGAACTTCGCTTGTGGCTGTCAGTGTCATGGGCACAGGTTGGATCACCATGACCTCTTGCTGTTCTGGTGGACAACCATATTCTCCCAACAACTGCAATTCCACCGTGTACGTCCCCGTGGCCAAGCCTTCGAAGAACAAAGGGGTGGCGGCGTTGAGTGCCGAACCGGCTTGCTGGCCGTTTTCTTGCAACAGGGTCACATTGTACAAGGCTGTGGGATGCATGGCATCCACTTCGATGTCTGCCATCACGCTGCCGTCGCACGCGCCGTCGGTGGCGGTCAAGGACACCTCTGGGGCGGACAAAACATCCACATCGAGCGTGTCTTTGCAGCCAAACGCATTGGTGGCCACCACGGTGTACGTGCCGCCTCCCAATCCGGAGATCAGGGCGCCTGTTTCACCGTGGTTCCAGTCAAAAGAAACGTCTTCCGCGGGAACCGAGACGGAGATGGCACCGCCTTGGCCACAATCGTGGGTCACCTCTGTGACCACGTCCAATTGGGTAGGACGAATGACGGTGTGTGTTTCCATTCCAGAACCGCACGCCATGCTGCCTTCGTTGATCACGGTGTACGTGAACGTTCCTGAAGGCAAGTCGCCAAACGTGGTGATGACCCCGTCGGCACTCGTTTCGCCTGTCAAAACGTGACCCATTTCATCCTGCATGGCCACGGTCCAAGGTCCATCGCCCGAGGCCAACACTTCCACTGCCGTCTCCCCTGAACCTTCGCATCCAGGAGAGCTGATTTCAGCACGTACGGGGGGCACGAGGAACAGTGTGGCCACAGTGTAATTGTGGTTGGCGTTGGAACTCAAATTCACGGTGGTGAGCTCTCCCGCCATAAGGGGGCTGGGTTCGGTTTCGCCGGCCATCACAATGAACGCACACCCTTCGGCCCAGTCCAGCTCCTCGACCGTGACGACATACTGACCATCCAGGGGACGATTCGCGCCGATTACCAAATCGAATTGGGCCATGGGCTCTTGGTCAAAGTCCAATTGCGCAATGCCGCTTCGGTGTCCGCTGCCATCCAACAAGTACATGTCACACGCACTGTACAACGATGAGGTGTTGATGGCATCTTCTGAGCTTTGGAATGCCACTTTGGCGCCCTCGCGAATGGCCAAGACCGTTTCGTCTCGGTAGCCCGTGCTGTTCTCCGTGGAGAACACCAATTTGCCCTTCAAATCCACCACAGTCTCTGCCTCTGTACCATTGGGCAAATTCCCCGTCTTGGGCAGGATCAATGTGGTGTTGCCTGAGGGCAAAAACTGACAAGTGGTGTTGGGCTGAAGCGTGCTGTTCAAGCCATTGGTATTCAGGCCATCAACGTAGTGGTCGTATTGAAGGGTGTTGCTGTTCCAACAATCCAAACCAACCTTGTTGTCCCCTTGTTGGTCACCAATGATGCTCAAATCGACGTTGGCGTTTGTGGCGTTGCCGAACAAGGCGGTGAAGGCATCTTCGGGGATGTCCATCACAATGTCTTCCGAGGGCATGGTTCCTGTGAAATCCAACGTGTACGATTCCGCTGGGGCCAATGCGAGGTAGACACCCTCCCACACGGGCAACAAGTCACTTGCAGAGCCAATGACAGCGTAGTTGAAGTCCGCTGTGGCGCTCCAGTAGCCGATGTTGGCAAACCCCTGAGGATCGTCTGCGCCGTCAAAACCCCATGTGGGAATGTCGCCCACCAAATCTTGCACGCGCACCCCTTCAAGTCCAATGGCGATGCGTTGTTCCACAAACGCCATGTTGCGGTTGGGAGTGGCTGGCAGCGTGAGCTGGCGCGTCACCAAACCCAACAACTCGCCTTGATTGGGACGCATCACTGTGGCCCGGCCAAAGTCGTTTTCTGAAAGAACGAGTTGGCCCGTTTCTGCCACTTCCAAGGTGGCGTCGTCGACCGTCACATTGCCGGTCACTTCCAACCGACCGACCACGGTCAATGAAGTGCGGTGAAGCACACTCAATTCGGCGATGGCCATGTTGGTTGCCAACATTTGGGTTCCTGCGATGCCATTGGCCACAAGGTGGGCAGTGCCCATGTCATGCAAGGGATTAGAGGCCACAAAATTGCCGTCGAAACTCACGGTGACTCCTGCCAAATCGACCAATGTCCCAGATGCAGAGACCAACACAGAGCTGACCTCGGCATTGGCGTCGAAGGACACCTCGTGATCGACGACCACATTGTCGTCCCCCCCAGGAATGCAATTGCAATCCCATGTGGAAGGGTCATTCCACAACCCTGACTGCACCGAAGCAATGGTGGCACGTTGACCAACCATGGCCACGTCCCAAACCACCTGAGCGTCTGCTTCATGGCTTTCTTGCGCGTTCGACGACCAAGCCTCCACAGCAGAAGCAATGATGTGAGGCGGGGTTTGGGCGAACGGAAGTTCTGCTTGGCCCCACATGGTGGTGGCCGCAACGAAGAACAGGGGAGTAAGAATTGCTCGCATGGCAAAAATCTGATAGGGTTCGTCTTCGCCTTACGCGCCTTGTTCCAAAAAGGTTTCAATTCGGTGGGCCTTGTGTATTTTTGCGCCCAAGCACCACGACCATGAATACGCAAGACATCATCACTCCCGTCGCCCAGTTCATTGAATGGACCTTCAACACTGTGTTGTTGCCCATCAGCAACAGCTTCAACTGGGCCGTGATTGGCCTCGGACTTGTTGGGTTGTTGTTCTGGTTGCGCCTTCAGAAGAAGTACAACGTCCGCGCAGAGCAGGACGGCACCATCATGTAAGACAGACCCAATCCAATCTCAGAGGGCCTTTCCGTCAGCGCGGAGAGGCTTTTTTGTTCAGGCCAGGTCCCGAAGAGGCTCAGAGCAGATCTTGCCCGATGTCTCGGCGGCAATGCTTGCCATCGAAGTGCACCGAATCGGCCAAGGCGTAGCTCTTTTTGAGTGCATTCTCAGGGTTTGCCGCCATGGCAGAACAGGCGAGCACACGTCCCCCATTGGTCACCACATTTCCTCGTGATGTGGACGTGCCGGCGTGAAAGAGCAGGGCATCCTTTTCGAGTCGCTCCGGGACGGAAATCGTTTTGCCCTTCTTGTATGCGTTGGGGTAGCCCTCGGACACGAGCATGACTGTGGAGCACGTGCGCGGGTCGATCTGCAAGTGGTACTCGCTGAGAAGTCCTGCGCCCATGTTTTCGAAGAGGTGCAAGAGGTCGCTCTGAATGCGCGGCATGATGACCTCAGTTTCGGGATCGCCCAAGCGGCAGTTG
Source organism: Flavobacteriales bacterium (assembly GCA_049611325.1). Classification (GTDB taxonomy): domain Bacteria; phylum Bacteroidota; class Bacteroidia; order Flavobacteriales_D; family Sanyastnellaceae; genus UBA11663. Next base: position 200 of record JBMZAL010000096.1, on the reverse strand, counting down.
TACTCCACCACATAGGGATCGCCACCCACCTTCATCAGGCCAAAAAACAGGAAGCCGTTGTACGGAATGCCGTCGGTCGCCAGCCCTTTCACCGTGGGAATGATGATTTGGTTGATGGCTTTTTCATGGAACTCGGCATCCATGAAAGGCACGGGACTCACCGCACCCATGCCGCCGGTGTTGGGCCCTGTGTCCCCTTC
>JBMZAL010000095.1:244-5489 GCA_049611325.1 Flavobacteriales bacterium | reverse complement strand
GCCGCTCTGCATCACCGTGGACCACGACACCCTCGAGGACCACGCCGTGACCGTGCGCAACCGCGACACCATGAAGCAGGAGCGCATCGCCATCGCCGACCTGACCGCCTACGTGGACGGCTTGGTGAGCATGGCTTCGTTGTTCCAAGCGTGACCCTGACTTTGCGACTTTGATTGAACTGCCCCATTTGACCCCATGACCCTTTCCGACCTCCACCTCCAAGGCAAGCGCGCCCTCGTGCGTGTGGACTTCAACGTGCCCCTCGACGACGCCCAAAACGTCACCGACGACACCCGCATTCGACGCGCCATCCCCACCATCCAAGCCCTGCTCGACGGCGGCGCCTCAGTCGTGTTGATGAGCCACCTCGGCCGTCCCAAAGGACCGAGTGCAGAGCTGTCCTTGCAGCACATCGTGCCCACCTTGTCCAACCTCTTGGGCAAGCCCGTGAAGTTTGCCGAGGACTGTGTGGGTGACAAGGCGCTGGACGTGACGCAATCTCTTCAGCCAGGTGAAGTTGCCTTGCTCGAGAACCTGCGCTTTCACGGCGAAGAAAAAGCCGGCGACGAATTCTTTGCAGGACAGCTCGCCGAGAGCGGCGACGTGTACGTGAACGACGCGTTCGGAACGGCCCACCGCGCCCACGCCTCGACGGCGGTCATTGCGAAGTTTTTCCCAGAGGACAAGGCATTTGGACTGCTCATGCAAGGCGAAGTGGAGGCCCTCAACAAGGTCCTGTCCACGCCAGCCAAGCCGTTGCTCGCCATCATCGGAGGCGCCAAGGTCAGCAGCAAGCTGAGCATCCTCGAGAACCTCGTCGACCACGTGGACAAGTTGATTGTCGGTGGCGGCATGGCGTACACGTTTGTGAAGGCGCAAGGCGGCAGCATTGGAACGAGCTTGGTGGAAGACGACATGTTGGACAAGGCGCGTTCGATTTTGGCCAAAGCCGAGGCCGCAGACACCGAATTCCTCCTCCCCAATGACACCTTGTGTGCGGACGACTTTGCCCCTGACGCCAACACTGCAGTGCACCCCACCGACGCCATCCCCGGCACGTGGATGGGCCTCGACATCGGCCCGGAGACCCGGAAGCGCTTCGTGGAAGCCGTCCTCGAAAGCCGGACCATCCTTTGGAACGGTCCGATGGGCGTGTTTGAAATGGACGCCTTCGCAAGCGGAACCAACGACGTCGCCGCAGCCTTGGCCAAGGTGACTGCCGACCACGACGCCTTCACCCTCATTGGCGGCGGCGACTCTGTGGCGGCCATCAACAAGGCGGGACTCGCAGGTGACGTGAGCTACGTGAGCACGGGCGGAGGCGCCATGCTCGAAGTCCTCGAAGGCAAGGTCCTTCCAGGCATTGCGGCGATCGACGCCTAAAATGCAGCAGCCAGTGACGGGCCTCCTTACTTGTTGAGGATGTCCTTCATGACGAACATGCTCTGGACCGTGGCGATGTTGGGCATCGCCGCCAAACGCTGCGTGATGAAGCGGTGGTACGCCTCCATGTTGGGGACCTCCACTTCCACGAGGTAGTCAAACGATCCCGTCAAGTGAAAGCACGACCGCACCTCCCGGTGCCGGCCAATGTTGCTTTCGAACTCCTCCAACAACTCGCGTTCGTGCAGTTTGAGCGTCACGTTGCAGTACGCCCGGATCTCCATGCCGAGCTTCTTCCGGTTCACCCGAACCGTGTAGCCCGCAATCACCCCCTGATCCTCCATGCGCTTCACCCGCGTGAACACCGCACTGCGGCTGAGTCCCGTGAGTTCACTGAGGTCTTGCATGCTGCATCGCCCGTCAAATTCAAGGTGCTCCAGGATGGTTTTGTCGAGGGCGTCCATGGCCAAAGATGTTTGTTCAACGTTGTTCTATCAAAACCGTGTCATAACAAAACAAATGACGTCAATTTCTTCAAATATCTATCATTTGTTCGAAATGAAGAACCAAACAAAGAACAATGACGCCAAATTAACCCCATGAAGAAGCACCTCGAGACCCGCGCAATGTTCGCTGGCTACCGTCCTTCGGACGCTCAGATGGCTGTCAAGCCGCCCATGCACCCCGCCTCCACCTTTGTATTCCCCGACGCCCGCACCGGCGCCGCGCACATGGAAACAGCCTATGGCGTGGAGGGCGCAGAGACGCCACCCGAAGGCTTCATCTACAGCCGCCTTGGCAACCCCACCATCACGATGGCCGAACAGCGCCTCGCAGCATGGGACGACAGCGAAGACGCCGCACTCTTTGGCAGCGGCATGGCTGCGATTTCCACAGCGCTGCTGGCGTGGTCGGATGCCGACCGTCCTGTTTGGTTTGTGGGGCCACTCTATGGCGGAACCCACCATTTCCTCGAAGAAGTGTTGCCCACCATGGGCCGTTCAGTGACTGAGATTGACCACCTCGACCAACTTGACCCCACCCTCGAAGACCTCGGCGGGCAGCGCCCTGGCATCATTTACCTCGAGACCCCGGCCAACCCCACCATGCAAATCCAACGGATTCGCACCGCTGCGGAATGGGCCGCCCAACACAGCACCGAGGATCACCGCATTGTGGTCATGGTGGACAACACCTACCTCGGCCCCATCCTGCAGCGTCCGCTCGAAGAGGGCGCCGACCTCGTTTTGTACTCCGCCACCAAATACCTCGGCGGCCACAGCGACCTCATCGCAGGAGGCGCCTCTGGCGGGGCCGACATCGTGGCCAAGGTCAAGGAATTCCGCACATTCCTCGGCGGGACCATCGATTCGTGGACGGCATGGATGCTCGCCCGTTCCATGGAAACCCTGCACGTTCGCGTCGAGCACCAGCAGCGCACTGCCGGACACGTGCTGAACCACCTTCGCGCGCTCTGTGGGGCGGAGAACGTGAAATCGGCGTGGTCTGACGACTTGGCCACCATGGGACAGGATGTGGCGGCCGCAGAGGCACAACAGCGCGGGGGCGGTGCGATGATCGGCCTCCACGTTCCCGGGGGGCGCGAAGGCGCCTTTGCCTTCCTCGACGCCCTTCAAGTCTTCAAATTGGCCGTGAGCCTTGGATCGACGGAAAGCCTCGCCGAGCACCCCGCCAGCATGACCCACGCCGGTGTGCCTGCCGATGTGAAAGCCCGAACCGGCATCACCGAAGGCTTCGTGAGACTGTCCATCGGCTTGGAACACCCCGAGGATTTGGTCAACGACCTCACCCGCGCTTGGAAAGTCGCCGAATCTGTGGCGACCTTGGCTGTGTGATCGCTCGATTCAGTCTTCTTGTCTGCTTGACCTCGGCCCTCACGGCATGGGGCCAAGGCCGTGTGCACCTCTACCCCGACGACAACCTCGTGTGGCGGGACATGGTCGCCCACGTCGACGGCGGCGTGGTCCGCATGGGCAACAACTGGTCCGGCGACATCGTCTTCACGATCCAAGCCGACAACATGTGGGACGAGGTCCGCATCTTCCAAGGCTACTCGACCAGCGCGTTGGACGTGGCCTACACGCTGCGTGACAACAAGCTCTACCTCGGCGACAGCGGGTTCTCGGACGCCATCCTCTACACCTTTGAGGAAGCCCAAATCTTCATGGGCGACTCCCGGTTCCCCTTGGACATTGCCTACACCTTCCGGGAAGAACCAAGGCGCTTTGCGGGCAGCAACGACGCGCCTTTGTGGGGCATGTACAAGGAAGACAGCCGCGCGTGGAGCGACCGGTTGGCAGTGATCGAGGGTCCGCTCGACCCTGCCGCTGTGTTTGCGCTTCTGAGCGCCGCGGGCTGGTTATAATGTTTCCGGACCCGCTTGACTGCGTGCGCGTTGCAACGTAAGTCACACATTCTTAACGCAGTTCTTCTGAACTTTTGGGTGAGATTTATGTAAATTTATACTCCTGCTCCGGCGGGAATTGACAACGTACATGCTCAACTTGACCCACAACACCCTGCTGAGGACGCCTTGGATGGTCGCGATGTTCGCGGCCTGCTGGGGAGGTTTTGTGCCTTCGGTTTGGGGTCAAGCGTCCAACGAGACGAGTGTGGTGCGCGAGTGGAATGAGACCTTGCTCCACGCCATTCGAAACGACCTTGCCCGTCCCACCATTCACGCACGGAACTTGCACCACTGGTCCGTGGCCTGCTACGATGCCTGGGCGGCCTATGATTCGGTGGCCACGCCATTCTTGGTGGACGTGGAGCTTCCTTACATCGAAGACGACGCGTCCCGCAGATGGGCCCAAGAGACAGCCATCAATTACGCGTCGTATCGCCTGCTTTGGAACCGGTTTTTGGATTCCCCTGGGGGCACCGCCACGTTGATGACGCTCTACCAGCAGTTTGCGATGTCGGGTGGCGTCAACAGCTTCCAAAGCATCGACTACATCAACGACGGCCCCGCGGCCCTCGGCAACTTCATCGCGCAACAAGTGATGGCTTACGGCGCCGCGGACGGCAGCAACGAAGCCAACGGCCACGCCAACCAGCACTACACGCCTGCCAACCCAGAGTTGTTCATCGAGTCTGTGCCAGGCAACCCCTGGCTTGTGCAGCCCAACCGCTGGCAAAGCATCAGCCTGAGCACTTTTGTGGGTCAGAGTGGCATCCCAGAAACGGAGACGCCACCTTTCCTGAGCCCGGAATGGGGGAACGTGACGCCGTTTGGGCTGCCCGACAGCACCATGACCCTGCACTTCGCCAACGACGGGTGGCCCTATCCCGTGTGGATCGACCAAGGGGCGCCGCCCCTGGTGGACTTGAACTACGCCCAGGGCATCGACGACCCCTACACGTGGGGTCATGGCATGGTGCTGCGTTGGTCTGAGCACCTCGACCCCACGGACGGCGTCATGCTCGACATCAGCCCCGCATCGGTGGGCAACGTGGATGCCGCGCTTTTCAACCTTGACTACGAGGAGTACGACCAGTTCTACAACTGGGACGAGGGTGGCGACGCCAGCCAAGGCTGGGATGTGAACCCCGCCACTGACCAGCCCTACGAACCCCAAATCGTGCCCCGCGGCGACTACGCCCGGGTGCTCGCGGAGTTTTGGGCTGACGGGCCCGATTCAGAAACGCCCCCCGGCCACTGGTTCACCATCCTCAACGGGGTCATGGACCACCCCGACTTCGAAGCCCGATGGATGGGCGAAGGAGACGAGATGGCAGCCCTCGACTACGACGTTTGTGCTTACTTCACTTTGGGCGGGGCCATGCACGATGCGGCCATCGCCGCATGGAGCCACAAAGGATGGTACGATTACATCCGCC
>JBMZAL010000095.1:0-234 GCA_049611325.1 Flavobacteriales bacterium | reverse complement strand
CCTGTGTCGGCCATCCGATGGATGCAAGGACGTGGGCAGTGCACCGACCCGTCGCTTCCCAACTACGACGTCACCGGCCTTCCCCTCATCGACGGCTTTTGTGAAATGGTCACACCCGGCGACCTCGACTTCCCAAGCGCCAGCGACATTGACAAACTCAAGGTCCGCGCCTGGAAAGGCCCCGACTACATCAGCAACCCCGACTCGGACGAGGCGGGCGTGGATTGGATCCTG
>JBMZAL010000094.1:0-5538 GCA_049611325.1 Flavobacteriales bacterium | reverse complement strand
CGCATGGCACCATGAAAAGATGTGAACTTTCCCTCATGCGGATTCACCTCATTGCGGTTGGCGGCAGCGCCATGCACAACTTCGCCTTGGCCTTGGCCGATGCGGGACACCACGTCACGGGAAGCGACGACCAAATTTTTGAACCCAGCCGCGGCCGACTTCAAGCTGCGGGATTGTTGCCCGACACTGAGGGATGGGATGCGGAGCGCATCACTCCTGATTTGGACGTGGTCATTCTCGGCATGCACGCCCGAACCGACAACCCTGAGCTGCAGCGCGCCCAAGAACTGGGACTGTGCATCCAGAGCTACCCGGAGTTTCTGCGGTTCGCCACCGAATCCAAGCGGCGCATGGTTGTGGCCGGCAGCCATGGCAAAACCACGGTGACGTCCATGATTCTTCATGCACTGCACAAATCGGGACGCAAGACCGACCTGATGGTGGGCGCGCAACTCGAAGGGTTTGACCGCATGGTGGATTTGCAAGACCGCCACGAATGGGCGGTGATCGAGGGGGACGAATACCTCAGTTCTCCCGTGGACCTTCGCCCCAAATTTCTCTGGTACGGACCTCACGTGACGGTGATCACAGGCATTGCGTGGGACCACGTCAACGTCTTTCCCACCGAAGAGGATTACATCGGCCAATTCGAAGCGTATTTGGACACGGTGCAACCCGAAGGAGTTGTCATCCACTGCACGGAGGACGCCAAACTCCAAGACGTGGTGTCTCGCGTGAAAGAACGCCGAACGGACATTCGCTGGCTGGGGTATCACACACCGCGACACACGCCGACTTCCACGGGAAGCGCGGTGACGTTTGACGATGGAACCGCGTTGGACCTTGCCCTCCTTGGCGCGCACAACATGCAAAACCTGGCCGCCGCCCGCGCGTGTTGCCAAGCCATGGGCTTGCCCACGTCTGAATTCGATGCCAACATGGCGGACTTCACCGGTGCCGCGCGAAGGCTCGAAGTGATGCACGACGATGCAGCGCGAGGATTTGTGGCGTTTCGCGACTTTGCCCACGCCCCTTCCAAACTCAAGGCCACGCAGGCCTCTGTGGTGGGGCAATTCCCTTCCCGGGGGGTCACCGCGGTGTTTGAGCTGCACACATTCAGCAGCCTCAACAAGGCCTTCATTCCCCAGTACAAGGACGCCATGAATGCGGTCGATCACGCCATTGTCTACTTCGATCCTGGCGTGGTCCGCCACAAGCGACTTCCTGAACTCAGTGCGTCTTTCGTGAAGGAGGCCTTTGGCCGAAAAACGCTCGAGGTCATCACCGACAAGGAGGCACTTGCCCGAAGGCTTGCGGACGTCCCCACCGAAAATCACGTCCTCTTGATGATGAGCAGTGGGCGCTTTGGCGGCGTTGAATTCAGCCCAGCCCCACGTCCAGTGACATCATGACGATGAATCCGCCGATGAAGCCCAAGGTGGCCACGTCGGTGTATTTGTCACGTTGCGTCTCAGGAATCACTTCTTCCACCACCACATAGATCATGGCGCCTGCGGCAAAGGCCAAGGCGTAGGGCAAAATGGGCCGCATGGCCATGACTGCCACCGCCCCAATCACCCCAGCCACAGGCTCCACAATGGCCGACAACTGGCCATACCACCACGCTTTGCCGCGAGACACCCCGTCGCGCCGCAAAGGCATGCTCACAGAAAGACCTTCAGGGAAATTTTGGATGCCGATGCCGATTGCGAGGGCGACAGCGCCAGCCGTGGTGGCCCCGTCCAACCCGAGTGCCGCACCGCCAAAGAGGACCCCAACCGCCAATCCCTCAGGGATGTTGTGCAAGGTGATGGCCAGCACGAGCAAGGTGGTGCGGTGCCAATCCGTCTCAGGTCCTTCAGCCTCGTCTTTGTTGAAGTTGATGTGGAGGTGTGGGGTGAATTTGTCCAGCGCATAGATGAACAAGGCCCCGAGACCAAACCCAATGGCAGGTGGCCCCACCTTGGCGAAGCCCTCACCCCCCGTCATGTCAATCGCCGGAGCAAGCAGCGACCAAAAACTCGCCGCCACCATCACTCCTCCTGTGAAACCCAACATGCCGTCGAACAGGCGTCGATTCATGGACTTGAACGGGAACACCAAGGCGGCACCCGCGGCCGTCATCGCCCACGTGAACAACGTCGCCACAAGGGCTGAGAATACAGGACCAAGCCCTTCAAACCAATCAATCAGCGCTTCCATCGTTCATTGTTTTGCAAACCATCAATTGATCGAGCCAGGCGGCAGGGAGTGCCTCAATTTGCGCGGGCGTCAACACACTCCCCAGCGCAATGCCTTTGGCACTCATCGCAGAAAGGGTGGCGTCGCTCCCCTCCCGAACTGCTTTGACTTCGCAGCGCACAAGGGGATTCAATTCTGCCAACACCAACACTTCCCCTTCAGGATGAAACGTCCCGTCTGCCTTGGGAATCGGGTCGCCATGCGGGTCGGATTGGGGATGCCCCAAATACGCATCCAACCGCTCCACCAATGCCACGCTGTCGACGTGTTCCAATTGCTCTGCGATATCATGGACCTCCTCCCATCCAAACCCCAAACGGTCGACCAAAAACGTCTCCCACAACCGGTGCTTTCGAACCAAGGACAGGGCCAATTTTCGCCCCGTCGAAGTCAGGCGTGCCCCGTGGTAAGGCCGATGTTCCGCCCATCCGAGCTCCGCCAAAACCTGCACCATTGCAGTGACGCTTGGAGGCTTGACCCCCAAATGAGAAGCCATTTGTGTTGTGGATACCCAAGAAGACGGCTGTGACTCCCCCAGGGCGTACAAGGCTTTCAGATGATCTTCACGTTGGGTGCTCTTGGACATGAGGCAAAATTAGCACATGAATCAAGATTTTTAGATGCACCTAAAAATGGAGGCCGTCTTGTCCTTCCATTGTCAATGGTTTTGCGCGACCTTGCCTGCGATGAAGCGTCTGTTCATTGTCCGACATGGCAAAGCCCAGCCCCAAGATGGTGGTTCCGACTTCGATCGCCCCCTTTCACCGCAGGGGGAAGCGGATGCCCACACGCTTGGACAGTGGACCGCCGAAGCACGCCAACCCGGCGCGCCGTTGTGCGCCAGCCCTGCCGTGCGCACAACATCCACAGCCCAATGCCTCGTGGACGAGTGGGGAGAGCCCTCCTCCCACATTCAATTTGAAGAACAGGCCTACCTCGCCTCCGACCGCGCTTGGCTTGGGTGGATCAACGCGTGGCCCGATGCACACGACACCGGGTGGATTGTCGGACACAACCCTGGGCTGAGTGAACTGGTGGAACGGTTGACGGACCAGCCCATTTGGCTCCCCACGTGTGGCCTTGCCGAAATCACCTTGCACGTAGACTCCTGGGCGGAGGCCTTCGCAGGCACCGGCCGTTTGCGCGGATTGTTCACCCCCAAATCGGCAATGAAACCATGACTCGTCTTCGTTGGGAATGGTGGATTGCGGCCGCACTCTTGGTCGCATTCATGTGGCGCTTCAGTGCGTTGACCTTGTATTTTCTGGCAGCCGTGGCCCTCAGTTTCGTCGGCAAACCCATTGTCAATGGGGTGGCCCGTCGGCGCGTAGGTGGACGGCAACTTGGCACCAACCTCGGCGCAGTCGTAGCCCTGACCTTGATTGTCCTGTTCAGCGCTGGGGTATTGATGTTGTTCGCTCCCCTCCTGCAAGAGCAAGTTCAGGCGCTGGGCCAACTCGACACTGCGCAACTGACCCAACACTGGAATGAGGCGTTGGCCCTTGTCGATGCATGGACTGCCGGAATCGACCTGAGCGGCGAAGGCATGCAAAACAGCGCTTACCTCGCCGAGCAAGCCATGGATTTGTTCCAGCTCCACAACGCGAGCGCCCTTTTCTCAGGACTTTTGTCCTCGATTGGGAACGTCTTTGTGACAGGGTTTTCCGTGTTGTTCATGGCGTTCTTTCTCATGCGCGAACCGACGCTCTTCCGAGACCTCATGCTGACCTTGACTCCTGAGTCCAAGCGAGAAGCCATGGCACGCATCCTGGAGCGGTCTGGGCACATGTTGACACGGTACTTCGGGGGACTCGTCATCCAAGTGTTGATTGTGACGCTGGTGATTGGACTTGGGCTCTCGCTCCTTGGCATTCCCCATGGCTGGCTGCTTGGATTGCTGGCCGGCTTGTGCAACCTCATCCCGTACCTCGGCCCCCTGCTCGGCGCCGGCGTGGGCGCCATTGTGATGATTTCAAGCGGTGTGGATTGGCATGATTTTGCATGGGCCATGGGCGCATATCTCGCAGCCCAAGCCGTGGACAATGTGTTCACGCAGCCCGTCATTTTTGCCAAACGTGTGTTCGCCCACCCGTTGGAGATCTTTGTGGTCATTTCGGTGGCAGGCAGCTTGGCAGGGCCCGCGGGCATGGTTTTGGCCATCCCCACTTACACCTTGTTCCGCATTGTCGCCACCGAATTCTTCCAGGAATTCCCGTGGATTCAAGCCTTGGCCCAGAGCATGTCGGCACGAGAACAGGCCGACGGGTAAGGGCATTGTGAATGCGCAGTGAACAACTCAATGCGATTTGGCGCAGGGCGTCGTGACGCGCAAGAGACTTCATGGTCTACCTTTGAATCCCGTAACCACGGGACATGCCTCTTCCAACCTCTTCCTCCTCCTCAGACGCCCTCGCAAGCGGGCGCAACAGCCGCTACATCTTTGTCACGGGGGGAGTGAGCAGCAGTTTGGGCAAAGGCATCGTCAGTGCCTCTCTGGCCAAACTCCTTCAGGCCAGAGGCTACAAAGTGACCATCCAGAAGCTCGATCCCTACATCAATGTGGATCCAGGGACCCTGAATCCCTACGAGCATGGAGAGTGCTATGTGACGGTGGACGGTGCGGAAACGGACTTGGACCTCGGGCACTACGAACGCTTCCTGAACGTCCAAACCACGCAGGCCAACAACATCACGACCGGCCGCATCTACCAAAGCGTGATCGACAAGGAGCGGCGCGGAGAATACCTCGGCAAGACGGTCCAAATCATCCCCCACATCACGGACGAAATCAAGCGATGCGTCCAGATTTTGGGGTCCAAGCACGACTACGACTTCGTCATCACAGAGATTGGTGGAACGGTGGGCGACATTGAGTCGCTTCCCTACATCGAGGCGGTGCGCCAGATGAAGTGGGAATCTCCACAAGACACCCTCGTTGTGCACCTCACCTTGGTGCCGTACCTGAGTGCCGCGGGAGAATTGAAAACCAAACCCACCCAGCACTCTGTCAAACAGTTGCTGGAGTTTGGGGTGCAGCCCGACGTGCTCGTCTGCCGCACGGAGCATCCCCTCCCGGCCTCCGTCCGCACCAAACTTGCCCGCTTCTGCAACGTGGCCCCCAACGCCGTCATCGAGAGCATTGATGCCGACACCATCTACGACGTGCCACTCTTGATGCAAGAGGAACGATTTGACGAAGTGGTGTTGGGGAAACTCGGCATGGATGGTGGCGTCACCGAAGCCAACCTCCATGAGTGGAAGGACTTCTTGCAGCGTTACAAAAACCCCAAGTGCCAC
>JBMZAL010000093.1:0-5570 GCA_049611325.1 Flavobacteriales bacterium | reverse complement strand
GCCGACACCATCCACAGCATGATTCTTTTGCATCCATGACCGCAACCTTTCGACACACCTTGATGGGGGTGATCGCCCTCGGGGCGGCCTTTTTGCACTCGTGTGACAAGCTTGACAATCCCGTCATCGAGATCGTTCAAACCATCGACACCACGAACATCGAGGTGCCGGAATTCAGCCCCCTCACGGGCGCTGTGCCTCGTGTGCTGATTGAAGACTTCACGGCGCACCAATGCGGCAACTGTCCGCCTGCGGGCTTGGAGTTGGCCTCATTGATGGACGCCCACCCTGACAGCATCGTGCCACTGGCCATCCACGCTGGAAATTTGGCCGTCACCAATGCCGATTTTCCCATCGATTGGACCTGTGAGGAAGGCGATGAATTCTGGGGCAATGTGACGCTGCAACTCAACCCCATCGGCCGCGTCAACCGCGTGAACACGGAATTCGGACAGGAGATCTTGCCCAACTTTTGGGCGGACGAAGTGGCGAACCAGTTGATGCGCACCCCAAGTGCGGGCATTCAAATGGTCGTTGACGCCGATGAAAATGCAGGCGATTTGGTGGTGCACGCCCATGTGACCTGGCTTTCCGACGTGGCTGGCCAGCCCAAACTGGCCCTGCTCGTCGCAGAAAACCACGTCGTGGGCCCTCAACTTTGGTATGCCAGTGCAGATCCCCCCGGGCCGGGATTGGTGGAGGACTACGACCACAAGCACGTGCTTCGAGGAAGTGTGACGGGGGCGTACGGTTTGGCCATTGCGGAAAATCCCGTGGCAGGAGACACGCACCAAGTCGGATACACCTACACCTGGAACGACGACTGGGACATGGGAAATTCTGAAATCATCGCGGTCTTGACAGACGACAATGGCACCGTGATCCAAACCATGGCGCTGCCCATCTTGCCATGATGCGCGCGACGCTGATGGCGGTGCTTCTGACGTTGTCAGGAGCCCAAGTGGGGCTTGCCCAAGATGGCGGTCCTTGGTTTTTCAATGGCGGGTACACCCTGGGCGTCACCGCAGCACAAGTGCGGGGCGACGGCATCGAAGGCTTCAACAAGCTCGGCTTTCATGGCGGGGCCGTGGTGGAAGTGCGCCAGTTCCAGAATTTGGGCTTTCAACTCGGGCTGCTCTACAACCAAAAGGGAAGCCGCAAGGTGCAGAATCCCAAGATTGACGATTACACCAACTGGGGCTACAAATTCACGTACATCGACATTCCCTTGACCGCGGTCTACGACTTCAAAGACGGCTACACGGTCGGCACGGGGTTGCAGCCCGGCGTGTTGGTTGGCGCCTTTGAAGATGGACTGGCGAGCGGTGTGTCAGATGGTGAGTGGGAACCGACAAGCTTGCCCATCCGAAGCTGGGAATTAAGCTGGGTGGTTTGGATTGGGATGCGCGCGGGAGAGCAAGGGGAGTGGTTTTTGCGCCACACCCAAAGCCTGCCAGGCATCGTGCCCAAGCCAGAGCTGACCAACCCCAACGTCCGCTGGGACGACCGCATGCAAAACCTCACGGTTCAGGTGGGCTACACCAAGCTGCTCCGGGCTTGGAGCGACCAATGACCGCGAAGGTCAATCGTCTTGGCGTTGCACCCCGTCGAGCACCCCGTCCAAGGTGACCTCCACTTCCCGTGCCGCTTCCTTCAGCGCGTTCCAAGGTCCGGCCATCAACGCCCGAACCTCCGCTTCGATGGCATCAATGGCACCCCGTGCAATCTCCAACTTGCGTTGGTCGTTGGTCGTGGCGCCTTCTCGGATGTCGGGCATCGCGTCGTAGAGTCGGCTCATGACCCGAACCGTGACGTGGTCGTACCCCACAAAATCCTCCGGCATCCAAATCATGTCGTGGATGGCCGTGATGCCTTCTGCGACTTCTTGGTGCAGGGAATCCACCACCGTGGTGGTCGAATCTCCCAGATGCGCCCAAACACGCGACATCGCGTCCATCGCCTCGTCGGCCGCAGCCAACTCTTGCATGAGGTCTGCGAGGCGTTCCACTTCCGCATAGGCGCGCTTCATTTGGGCTACACCCTCCTCGTGCTTCGCAGCGTCGAAGGCCGTTCGTGGATCGTGCACCCAAGTCATGTCCATGGAATCCACGTGGGTTCCCAAGGTGAGCACCGCAGTGTACGTGCCCGGCGCTACAGAAGGACCGCCACCCGAGGGCTTGTCTTCCTTGTCAAGTCCACGACTGGGCCAACGGATGCCGTCTGTGTCGCCGCGCCATGTCAAGGTCTGCCATCCCGGTTCGACCTCCCGCGTCATGCGGCGAAGGGTGTCGCCTTCGGCGGTCAAGATGACCACCTCCATCTCGGAGTGCACCTCGGCCGTGTCCGCTTGCACATACATGTGCCCATGGGCATTCCTCTTCCGGTTTTCTCCTTCCCAAACGTGGTCCGCCATGAAGCGTGAGCCCGCGGGGCGCGGACGTGGTACTTGGTAGCCGGACGCCGCATCAAAGGCGCGGAAGGTGGTGTTGAGCAACGCCGCCCCTTCGTTGGCCAATGTGCGCAACGGCGACAGGTCCTCGATCACGTACGCCGCGCGGCCAAAGGTCCCGAGCACCAAATCCCCCTCACGCGCCTGGATGGCCATGTCTCGCACAGGCACGGTGGGCACGTCGTGGGTCCAAGGGCGCCAGTTCGCGCCACGGTCCACGCTGAAATACAGGCCTTCTTCGGTCCCGAGGAAGAGCAAATCCGCGGCTTCTGGGTCCTGGACCACACACTGGGCGTGGGCCGGGACATCCTCGCCATAGACCAATCGCTTCCACGATTTCCCCCCGTCCGACGTGCGGTAGAGGTACGGCTCCCAGTCGTTGCGACGGTAATTGTTGGCCACCACATAGACCTCGTCTGGACTGTGGGGACTCACGTGAATGAATGGAATCCACGAGCCCTCCGGCAAACCCTTGAGTTGGTCAGCGTGGTCAGTCCACGTCGCACCACGGTCAGTGCTGTGTTGCAGCCTTCCGTCGTCGGTGCCCACCCAAAGCTCGTTGGGTCGCTCTTTGGACGGCGTGATGCACAAAATCGTGCAGTGGTTCTCCGCCTGCGTCGCATCGATGGTGAGCCCTCCGCTGGTGGCCTGTTCAAGCTTGGCGGGGTCGTTGGTGGTCAGATCGGGGCTCAAGGTTTCCCAAGTGCGTCCTCGATCTGGGCTGTAGTGCACGCGGTTGGACCCAAAATACAGGCCGTCACGGTCGTTGGGATCCAACGCGAGGGCCGCGTTCCACGCAAATCGCAGGTCCGCCGTGTCTGGCGAGGCAGGCTGGATGCCCGTGGACCCGAGGGTCGTCAAATTCACGCGATTGAGGGCCCCGCCCTGGTACATGGCGTACACTTCGCCGTCGCCTGTCGGCTGAACGTCAAACCCATCCCCAAACAGGACCTCCTGCCAGTCTTCGTTCCGAATGCCGCCGGCATGCCACACTGCGGACGGACCTACCCAAGAACCGTTGTCCTGCATCCCGCCGTACACGTTGTAGGGCTCCGCATTGTCGACGGCGATGTGGTAGAATTGACCGACGGGGAGGTTGTTCACGAAGGTCCAGTTGTCCCCGCCGTCACGGCTGATGTTCAGCCCCCCGTCGTTGCCGTTGATGAGGTAGTTGGGGTCAGAGGGGTGAATGTACAGGGCGTGGTGATCCGGGTGCACCCCGCTGTACGGCAGGATGATGTCAAACGAACGGCCGCCGTCCGTGGACTTCGACACCATGCTCCACAAGCTGTAGACGTGGTCCTCGTTGGTCGGATCGCAGTGGATTTCGGCGTAGTAGAAAGGCCGGTTTCCCACGTCGCTGTCAGTGGTTTGCCGACGGAAGGTCGTGCCACCGTCGTCTGAGCGGTAAAGGGCGTAGTCCTTGGATTCCACCAAAGCGTAGACCACGTCGGGATTCGCCGCGCTCATGGCCAAACCCATGCGTCCCAACTCACCTTCCGGCAAGCCGTCCTCGTCCGTGCGTTGAACCCAGTTCACGCCCCCGTCGTGGGTGACGTAGAGGCCACTGCCTTCACCACCGGACATGAATGTCCAGGGCTGGCGACGAAACGACCACATGGCCGCAAACAACTTGTCGGGGTTGGAAGGGTCCATGATCAGTTCGGCACATCCCGTGCGCTCGTCGATGCTGAGGATGTGGTTCCAGGTTTGTCCCCCGTTGGTGGTCTTGTATACCCCGCGTGCGGGGCTGTCTCCCCAGGCCGAACCCGTGGCCGCAACGTACACCGTGTTGGGGTCGCGGGGATGAATGAGGATGCGATGGATGTTTCGGGTTTCCTCGAGGCCCATGAAGTCCCACGAGGCGCCGCCGTCGAGACTGCGGAACAGGCCGCGGCCGCTCGTGTGGCTGTTTCGGGGATTGCCTTCGCCGGTGCCGACCCACACGAGGTCGGGGTTGAGCGGGCTGAGGGCGACCGCACCGATGCTTTGGGTGGGCTGGTCGTCAAAGATGGATTCCCACGTGACGCCCGCGCTGGTGCTCTTCCAAAGTCCGCCCGAAGCGGTGCCGACATAGATCACTTCCGGCGCTTCGTGTGGGACGGCAATGGCCGTCACGCGGCCGCTCATCGTGCCCGGCCCGATGTGGCGGACGTTCAAGGCTTCCACCAAGGCCTCCACGGGGTCTTGAGACGGGTTGTCTTCCGATTGGGCGAAGACCGCGGTCAAGGCCCACCAACACACCGCGGCCAAGGCGGCCGCCCGAAACTGCGAAAGGGAAAAAGTCATGGTCGGATGTTCAGGGGTTGTTCGTGCCGAAGTGGCACCGTAAACGAGAGCCCAAAGGCCTTGCCCGTCACCGACCCGTCGGCCGTGAAGGGCACCTCTGCGCCACGCAACAAATTCATCAGGTCGTTTTTCAGCACGTTGCCGAGTGCGCCGTCGCGGGTTTGGACTTGTAGCCCCACCGTGGCGCGCGCCTCAGGACGAATGGCCTGGGCCTCCAACAAGGTCACGTCACCCACGACCTCTTGGTTCACGTAGAGTTTGACGTCCGCTTCCGTCACGGTCACGGCATAGGGATTGGGGTTGAACACGTCGACGTCCATCCGCGCCTGCATGCCGTCGAGCGACACACGTACTTGGAAGAAGTCGTCCACCGCAAGCACCTCAAGATCTTGGTAGAAGCAGCCTGAGAGGCCCAACGCCATCAGGGCAAGGGCGCCCCACATCGCCAAACGCTTAGGCATGTCGCTTCGCAAATTCAGCGTGGAAGTGAGGGATGGTCTCGATGCCTTTGTAGTAGTTGAAGAGGCCGTAGTGCTCGTTGGGGCTGTGGATGGCGTCCGAGTCCAAGCCGAAGCCCATCAGCACCGTCTTCAATCCCAAGATCTGTTCGAAGCTGGCCACAATCGGAATGCTTCCGCCGCTTCGCACGGGCACTGGAACCTTGCCGTAGGTCTTTTCCATGGCCGCAGAAGCCGCTTGGTAGGCCGCGCTGTCGGTGGGCGTCACGGCAGGCTGGCCGCCGTGCATGGCCGTCACTTTGAGCTTGACGCTCTCAGGAGCGATGCGCTTGAAGTGGGCCTCGAATTTGGCTGTGATGTCGTCGGGATCCTGG
>JBMZAL010000092.1:0-5592 GCA_049611325.1 Flavobacteriales bacterium | reverse complement strand
CGCACGAGTTTGGAGGCAAACCCAAGGTAGTTGTCGGGCGTGATGGCACGCAACTCCGCCTTGACGGCATCCCCCACATTCAACCCGTCAATGAACTCAGCCATGACCTTGGCGTTGATGGTGCCATTGGTCCGGGTCAAAGCCTTGAGCGCTTCGTAGGGCTCAGGGTACGCCTCACGACGCAAAATGGTCTGGATGGCTTCCGCCACAATGGCCCAGTTGGCCTCGAGGTCTGCGGCCAATTTGGCCTCATTCAAGACCAACTTGCCGAGCCCTTTGCGGGTTGCGTTCATCGCAATCACGCTGTGTCCAAGCGGAACACCGAGGTTGCGCAGCACCGTGCTGTCGGTCAAGTCACGCTGCAGACGGGAAATGGGCAGCTTTTCGGCAAAGTGTGTCAACAGCGCATTGGCCACGCCGAGGTTGCCCTCGCTGTTTTCGAAGTCGATGGGATTCACCTTGTGCGGCATGGCAGAAGACCCCACTTCACCTGCGACAATTTTTTGTTTGAAGTAGTCCATGGAGATGTAGGTCCACACGTCCTTGTCCAAATCCATCAAGATGGTGTGCACCCGACGCAACGCGTCACACCACGCTGCGAGGTGGTCGTAGGGCTCGATTTGGGTGGTCACAGCGGTGCGGGTCAAACCCAGCACCCCTTCCACGAACTGGGTGCCAAAGGTGGGCCAATCCACCTCGGGGTACGCCACGTGATGCGCGTTGAACTGCCCCGTTGCCCCGCCAAACTTGGCGGCATACGTCGCGTCGGCCAAGGCGTCGCGCTGGCCGCGCAAGCGATCCACGAACACTTGAAATTCCTTTCCCAACGTCACCGGAGAGGCAGGCTGACCGTGGGTGCGTGCCAACATGGGCACATCCTTCCACTCCACGGCCAGTCGCGCCACATCCGCGATGGTCTCATCGAGCAACGGCAACACCACTTGCTCGGTGGCGCGCTTCAAAGACAAAGGCACCGCCGTGTTGTTGACGTCCTGAGACGTCAAGCCAAAGTGGACAAATTCCTTCCACGCCCCCACACCCAATTGCTCCATGGCTTCTTTGACGAAGTACTCCACCGCTTTCACGTCGTGGTTGGTGATGCGCTCCTTGTCCTTCACCCATTGGGCATCCGCCTCCGAAAACGTTCGGTACACGTCGCGGAAGGGCTCCACCTTGTCCTGGGGGAAATCGGCCAACTGAGGAAGTGGCATGGCGACAAGGGCCAAAAAGTACTCCACCTCCACCTCCACGCGGTGGTGAATCAAGCCGAGTTCAGACATCCAAGGAGAAAGGGAAGCGGTGTGTCGGCGGTAGCGTCCGTCGACGGGAGAAATGGCGTCAAGCATGTGCTGGAATCAAAGACCAAAGGTACTCAACTGCGCGGAGCTGTGGCTACCTTCACCCCATGCGATTGCACACGATTCACACCGGGAATTTCAAGTTGGATGGCGGCGCGATGTTTGGGGTGGTTCCACAACAACTTTGGTCGCGTACCAATCCCCCAGATGCCCAAAACCTCTGCACTTGGGCGATGCGCTCGCTCCTGGTGGAAATCGATTCGCGGTTGATTTTGATCGACTGCGGCATCGGCGACAAGCAATCCGAAAAATTCTTCAGCCACTACCACCTGCATGGCGACCACTCGCTGGATCGCAGCCTGCGCGAAGCCGGGTTTGCCCGAGAGGACATCACCGATGTCTTCCTCACCCACCTGCACTTTGACCATGTGGGCGGCGGCGTGATTCGTCGCCCCGACGGCATGCTCGTCCCCGCCTTCCCCAACGCCACCTACTGGTCCAACGACGCACATTGGCAATGGGCCTTGGAACCCAATGCCCGCGAGAAAGCGTCGTTCCTCTCCGAGAACTTGCTCCCCCTGCAAGAGAGCGGCCAGTTGCACATGGTGAAGCGCGAGGGGCGAATCACGCGCAATGCCCTCGGCATCCAAGGCTGGGACATCTTCTTCGCAGATGGCCACACCGAGAGCCAGATGATTCCCTTGCTCCGCCATGCCTCAGGCCAAACCATGGCCTTCATGGCTGACCTCCTCCCGAGTACAGGACACATCCCCCTCGCCTACGTAATGGGCTACGACACACGTCCCCTGCTCACGCTCGAAGAAAAGAAACTGTTCCTCGACACCGCAGCAGACGAGGAATGGGTGCTCTTCTTGGAGCACGATGCCGTGAATGCGGCGTGCACTGTTCGGAACACAGAAAAAGGCGTTCGGCTTTGTGAAGCGGCGCCGTCTTGGAACGAACTGATGGGGTAAGTCGGCCTCGGCGCCAAGCTCAAAGCCCCGAGACAATGCGGGCGGGCAAACCAGGACCTTCGTAGACCATGCCTGAGTAGACCTGCACCAAACAAGCCCCGGCATCCAACTTCTCTTGGGCCGCTTCTGCGCTGTCAATCCCGCCCACACCAATGATGGGGAAACGACCTTCACTTCGCTCAGCGAGGTAACGCACCACCTCCGTGGCGCGCGCACGAACAGGTGCGCCACTCACCCCCCCGGGCCCCATGTCTTCGACCTCTTGTTCAGGCGTCACGAGTCCCGCACGTGAAATGGTCGTGTTGGTCGCCACGACGCCGTCCACCTTTTCTTCTTGGACAATCTGTACAATGTCGTCCAACTGACCGTCCGTCAAGTCCGGAGCAATCTTCAAAAACACGGGTCGGTGACCGGGGTGAGATTCGTTGCGTTCCACCACGGCCCGGAGCAACTTCGCCAATGGTTCCTTGTCTTGCAACTCCCTCAATCCTGGCGTATTAGGCGAACTCACATTGACCACAAAGTAATCGACGTGCGCATGGAGCGCATCCACGCATGCGAGGTAATCTTCCACCGCCTTGTCGTTGGGCGTGATCTTGTTCTTTCCGATGTTCCCGCCGACCACGAGTCCCTTGGGACGGCGGACCAACCGCCCGGCGGCAGGATACAATCCATCGTTGTTGAACCCCATGCGGTTGAGGATGCCGCGGTCTTCTTTCAATCGAAACAGCCTGGGTTGGGGGTTGCCACTTTGCGCGCGTGGGGTGAGGGTGCCAATCTCCACAAACCCAAACCCAAGCATCTCCAACGCCGGCAACCAGCGCGCGTCCTTGTCGAAACCCGCAGCCAATCCCACGGGGTTGGGAAAGGTCAGTCCCGCCACCGTCACCTCGCGTCCTTCGTTGCGTTTGGCCGAGCGTCGCTTCATCCACCATGACACTCCCGGGACGCGTGACGCGAACACGAGCAGGTCCATGGCGGCGTAGTGCGCGCGCTCCGGAGACATCAGGAAAAACAGGGGTTTGAGGACTTTTTCGTACACGGCGCAAAGGTAATTCGCGGCCCCGCCCAGCCTCCTGCCATGTGAATAACCCTGTGGATAGCGTTCACGAAACCCCCCTTCCCAGCCTCAAAACCGGGTCCTAGCTTTGAATCCCAAGGATGAAGAACCTGGGACTACTCAGCTGGCTTTCAAAGAAAAAACTCACCGACGAACAGGTGGCGAACATTTTCGTCAACACCTCGTTCGAGACGGTCGAGCAGGGTTGGCCCCAAGTGGCGGCCTTTTTGAATGCAGCCCCCGAGTTTGACAGCTCTCCCAACCTGAACGAAGACGACTACGGGAAGTTCCTGATGATTGTCGTCTCAGCCAACCTCAGCCTCATCCCCAAGCATTTTGATCCGGGCGTCGACCGTGCCATCATCCAGCGTTGCTGCGCGAAGTTTGGGTTTGCCTTGGGCCTCCCGCCTGAATCCTTTGCGCGGAAGGTGAAAGAATTCCGCAGCTTCATGAAGGAAATCAACCGTCCAAGCAAAAACACCTTGACGGCGATGACCCGCGCGGTGTGCTACAAGTACGGCGTGATTGCCCACCAAGAGCCTTACTTCCGAGACATGAACGTGCCCAACCCCATTTTGCAGAAGAACCTGCGCGAAGTGATGGAGCACTTCCTCTGGGACTGGGAAGACTTTGTGGATCAGTACCGCGTGGTGTTGGCGCCCTCTGAAGAGCAGGCCTAAGCCTCCCAACAGTTCCCGCGCCTGTTCAGTCCATCATGCGCGCCAGGTCGCGTGAGATGTCCTTGTCCTTGAGCGACTGCCGCTTGTCGTGCAGCTTCTTGCCTTTGGCCACAGAGAACTTCAGCTTGGCATAGCCACTGCTGGCAATGAAAAGCAGCGTCGGGACGAGCGTCACCCCCACATCCTTCACCTTCTTCTCCAGCTTTTTGAGCTCGGTGCGCTGCAGCAAAAGTTTGCGCTTGCGGCGTGGATCTTGCGGCATGTACCCGGCGTTGGGATATTCGGCGACGTACATGTTGTACACCCACAACTCGCCCTTTTCAAAGCGGCAATACGATTCTGTGATGCTCGCCTTCCCCCCACGAATGGACTTGATTTCCGAACCGGACAGCACCAAACCTGCCGTGAAATCGTCCGTCAGGAAATACGTGTAGGATGCCTTCTTGTTCTTGATCTCCACCGCCATGAAGCGAAGTTACGACCCGGGGGTTGGAAGCGCAGGCGTTGGGGGTGAACTTCGTCACATGTCTGACGCCGCCCTGTTCTCTTTGCCCAAAGCCGAATTGCATTGCCACCTGGAGTTGGCCTTTCGCCGGTCAACCCTGAAACGCTGGGCCGTGGATCGCGGCATGGACGTGAGCGACGACGCGGCGTTTGACGACGCCTTCTTGGTGAAGGCTCCCATGGAAGATTTGCCCTCCGTCCTTCACAAATTCCTGAACACCCGTGATGTCATCGACACCGAGGACAAGGTGGAACAATTGACCTACGAGGTGTGTGCCGACATGCACCAAATCAGCAACGTCCGCGTGCTTGAACTGCGTTACGCTCCCTCCTTTCTTCTGGACGCCCATCCGGGGATGGATGCCGACCGCATGCTCGAATCCATCCAACGCGGGGTGGCCAGGGCGGAGCGCGAATTCCCCATGGTGGTTGGCCTCATTGGCTTGCTTCAACGCATCAAGAGCGTGGAGGACAATGCGCGATGGTGCGACTGGATTTTGGAAAGGAAAGCGCATTTTGTGGGGCTGGATTTGGCCGATGACGAGGTGAATTATCCCGCCCAACCCTTTGCGCCTTTGTTTCAAAAAGCGAAGGCGCAAGGCTTGGGAATCACTGTGCATGCGGGGGAACCTGCGGTGCAGGGCTCTGCGCGAAACATCCTGGTGGCGTTGGATGAATTGGGCGCGGACCGCATTGGTCACGGCGTGCAAGCCATTCACAACGACGAAGTCATCGCGCGTTTGGTGCGCGACCGCATCCCCCTCGAATTGTGTCCTTGGAGCAACGTGCTGACCCAAGCCGTTCCCTCCTTGGCAGCCCACCCTTTCAAGCGATTGCTCGACCGCGGCGTGCGCACCACCCTCAACACCGACGACCCCGGCGTCATGGACATCAACCTGATGGACGAATGCCGAAACGTCATGAACCACCTCGGCCTCTCTCTCGAAACCTTGGCGCAATGCAACGATTGGGCGCGCGAAGCGTCTTTCATTCCCCAAGCGCGCATCGAAGGCGTCTGGGACAACCCGTCGTCATGAAGCACCTTCTTCTTCTCTCGTTGGCCCTTGTTGCACTTC
>JBMZAL010000091.1:0-5597 GCA_049611325.1 Flavobacteriales bacterium | reverse complement strand
TCTGAACCAGCTGAGCTAAATGCCCTTCTCAGCTCCGCTTCCGTTGAAACGGACCGCGAAGATACGCAAGCCCTTGCGTTTTGCAAGCGTTTGGGCCCTTCGAAGTGTGCGCCCTGCAGGGCTTGAACCTGCGACCAAGAGATTATGAGTCTCCTGCTCTGACCAACTGAGCTAAGGGCGCGTCCCTGCGAAGGTACAGCGCAGGGGCATCGCAGCCTCCTTTTCGAAGGATCAGGCCGCCTCCCCGTCGTCTTCGAGCCACTCGAACTCGAGCTGACGCTTGGCGAGGTCCGCCGCAACCACGCGGATCGTGATGGGGTCGCCGAGGCCAATTTTGGTGCCAGAACGAAGGCCTTCGAACAGCACGCGGTCCTCGTCAAAGGCCCATTGGTCCCAAGGGAAGGATTCTTTGGGAACGAAGCCCTCGCATTTGTTTTCGTCGAGCTCCACGAAAAGTCCACGCCCGATGGCACCGTTTACCAAGCCCTTGAACGTTTCGCCAACGCGGGTGGACAGGAACTCCACCTGCTTGTACTTGATGCTCGCACGCTCAGCCTCGGCCGCGCGCTTTTCCATGGTGGAGCTGTGGTGGCATTTGCCGCCCAGTGGTCCTTCATCCGCACTCCCCTTGCCATCGAGGTAATGCTGCAGGAGCCGGTGAACCATGACGTCGGGGTAGCGACGGATGGGACTTGTGAAGTGGGTGTAATAGGGAAAGGCCAAACCGTAGTGGCCGATGTTCTCCGTGTTGTACTCCGCCTTGGCCATGGTTCGGATGGCCATGGTCTTGACCGTGCCTTCCTCGGGCGTGCCGGCAGTGGCGGTGATCAGGTCGCGGAGCAGTGATTCGGCGTTGCCAGGCGTGGGCTTGGGCATCTCGTGGCCAAAACGACGCACGAACACCCGCAGCTTCTTCAACTTCTCTGGATCGGGACGGTCGTGCACACGGTACACGGCGGTGCGCGTGGGCGTTTGCTTCTCAGGGTGCACCTTGGCAAGGAACCGAGCCACTTCCACATTGGCGAGGAGCATGAAGTCTTCAATGAGCTTGTTGGCCTCTTTCATGCGCTTGATGACCACGCGAAGCGGCTTGCCCGCCTCGTCAAGTTGGAAGCGCACCTCCTCCGTGTTGAAGTCGATGCCGCCGCGCTTGAAACGCTTGTTGCGAAGTTTGGTGGCAAGGTCGCCGAGCACCTTCAGTTCCTCTGCCCGATCGCCTTCCCCGGTTTCGAGGCGCTCTTGGGCTTCCTCATAGGCGAAGCGTCGGTCAGAGTGGATCACCGTGCGCCCAAACCACCTGCCCACCACCTCCGCCTGAGGCGTCATCTCGAATACCGCACTGAAAGCAAAACGGTCTTCATGCGGACGCAGCGAACACAGGTCGTTGGAGAGGACTTCTGGGAGCATGGGGATGGTTCGGTCGACCAAATAGACGCTGGTGGCGCGCTGCACGGCTTCGCGGTCCAAGACCGAGCCTGGGGTCAGGTAATGCGTGACATCTGCGATGTGAACGCCGACCTCCCAGTTGCCGTTTTCGAGCTTTTGCAAACTCAAGGCGTCGTCAAAGTCTTTGGCATCCGCCGGGTCGATGGTCATGGTCAAGACCCCCCGGAAATCGCGGCGACGTGCCACCTCTTTCGGGTCGAGACCGTTCGGGTTGTTGAGGTCACTTGGCGCGAAGGCTTTGGCCGCTTCTTCCACCTCTGCCGGGAACTGATACGGCAACCCAAACTCCGCCAAAATCGCGTGCATCTCCACCTCGTGTTCTCCCTCCTGACCCAAAACTTGAACAACACGCCCCATGGGCTGATCGCGGGGATCGTCCCACTGTTCCAAGGTCACCAAGACCTTGTCCCCTTCCGTGGCGCCGCCCAAGTGACGACCAGGGATGAAAAAGTCCGTGTGGATGCGTTGGTCTGAGGGCTTTCCAAAGCCGTAGTCGCGCACAAGCGTCACGGTCACGACGTAGTGCTCGCGGAGGCGTTTCGTGACGCGCTTGACCCGTGGCGTGGTGCGTCTGCCCCGCTGCCACCACTCAATTTCCACGGTGTCGCCCCAAAAGGCATCTCCTGTTTGGGCCTTGGGCACCCGGATTTCGTTGCCGTCGGGCATCCGCACAAAGCCTGTGCCCATGCGTGAGATTTGGATGGTGCCCTCCGTGCCCGACTGCTCCTGTACTTCTGAAGCGGCCAACACGTAACGGCCGCGGCCGAGGTCTTCGAGCTTGCCCTTCTCCGCCAAGTCTTCCATCAAAGTCATCACTGCCCGGCGCACGTCGTGATTCAAAATGCCCAGCGCGCCCGACACTTGCTTGTGGTTGAGGGCCTTGCCGGAGCGCTGTCGAAACACGCGGAGCACGGCCTTCCGTAGGTCTTGGGGTGAGCCATAATCTTCTGCGCCATGCATGCCTCTCTGACCTTTGCCTCCTCGATTGGAGCCTCCCCCCACAAACTTGTTGCCGCGTGGACCGCGACCGCCTTTCCTGCCCATGCACCAAAGATGCGGCTTGTGGGCGAACTTGCGACCGCATGACGACTCGATTTCTCCCAACCCATTGGCGCGATTACGCCTTGCTCGATGCCGGTCATGGCCAACGCCTGGAACGGTTCGGTGAAGTCACAGTGGTTCGTCCCGATCCCTTCGCGCTGTGGCCCCCGGCAGGCGACCCGCAAGCATGGAAGCAAGCAGACGCCACCTTTGAGCCTACCGGACGCACCCATGGCAAGTGGCACACCGCCCCTGGCACCCCCAAGCGGTGGCCGCTTCGATACAGGTCGGAAGCACTGGATTTGGCCTTTGAGCTGGAGATGACCCAATTCAAGCACGTGGGACTGTTTCCGGAGCAAGCCGACAACTGGGAGTTCATCGCCGCCAACCTTCAGGAGGGCGACAAATTCCTGAACCTGTTCGCGTACACAGGCGGCGCGAGCCTTGCCGCGCGCCAAGTGGGAGCTGACGTCATCCACTGCGACGCCATTCGTCAAGTCGTGGATTGGACGCGTAAAAACATGGAACGCAGCGGCCTTGATGGCATCCGTTGGGTGGTGGAAGACGCCCTGAAGTTTGCCCGGCGCGAGGCGAAGCGAGGCAACACCTACCAAGGAATCGTGCTCGACCCGCCCACCTGGGGACTCGGGCCCAAGGGCGAGAAATGGAAGTTGGAGGACCAGCTCCTCGACCTCATCGACGTGGTGGCCAGCCTCGTGGCGCCTGGCGGTTTTGTGGTCATGAACACCTACAGCGGCGTCCCCCCGAGCGCCCTCGAAACCATGTGGGCCCTCGCCCTCCCTGGTGCCTCAATCCAGTCCGGCGAACTGTGCCTGCGCACCGAACTCGGCCACGACCTCTCCACAGGCTCGCTCGTCCGCGTGACACGAACTTGACTGCATTATTTTTGCGCCATGGCACAGGAAAGCGTGATGCTCGGGCTCAAACTACCCACCGACCCGCGTTGGGTGAAGCTCGTCGAACAGAACATCTCTGAGATCCTGACCGACCATGCTTGGTGCGAGCAAAAAGCCGCCTCCAACGCCATCAGCACGATTGTGCGCTATCCAGACCTCACCGACATGGTCACCGAGTTGACGGCCATTGCACAGGAAGAGATGGAGCATTTTGGGATGGTGCTCGAAAAAATCAAAGCGCGCGGATTCACCCTTGGCCACGAGCGGAAGGACGACTACGTCGGCCAGCTCTCCAAGTTCATCAAGCGCGGCGGCTCTCGCGAAGGCCAAATCGTCGACCGCCTCCTGTTCGCCGCCATGATCGAAGCCCGCTCATGCGAACGGTTCAAGATGCTGTCCGAACGCATCGAGGATGCCGATCTCGCCGAGTTCTACCGCGAACTCATGATCAGCGAAGCGGGCCACTACACGACGTTTCTCAAGCTCGCCCGGAAATACGGCGGCGACATTGACGTGGACGCCCGCTGGCAGGAGTGCCTCGACTTTGAGGCGCAGATCATTCAAGAGTACGGGAAAAAGGAAACCATGCACGGCTGACGCCGCGTCACCCTTACTTGCCAGCGCTGTCCGCTTGACCCAAGGTCAGGCGCCCCCCGACGTACACCATCCGTCCGAAGATGGGCCCGTACACGAGGCTTGCGTCCATGTTCTCCTGGAACGCTTGGTCATCCACGTAGGCCAAATCCCATGCAACGATCGGGTTCTGTTGCTTGAAGTTCAGGATGTTCTCCACTCCGAGGTACACATCGATGCCTGGGGCAAAGACCCGCGAGATTTGGCCGTTGCATACGACAAAGTCGTCCTCGAGTTCTGACGCTTCTCGGTTGTCAAACAACGCATCAGGTCTTGGAATCCGTTGCGGTCCCACCCACTGAACCGTGAAATCCGCATTCCACTGGGCGTCATTCGCATTGGGTTTGGAATGGTAACTCCATTGTGTGAAGGCCCGGTGTTTGGGCACATACGGATCAAGCAAGGTCCCGGCTTCCTCCGCCCCTTTCCTCTCCGTGGTCGCGTGCACGTAGCGATAGGCCAAACGCATGTCCCAACGTCGGTGCAACGACCATCCGAGCTCGGCTTGCCCCGTCAACGATCGCGACGTCCGGTCGCCCAGGTTGTAAATCTCCACGGCATGGGCGTCTGCATCGAGATCCACGACGGCGCGGTTTTGGAATTCCGTCCAGTACCCGTCCACCGAAAAGTCTGCATCGCGATACAACAACTTGAACTTGCTGGTGACATTCAACCCCGCGTTCCAGCCCTTTTCTGGCTCGAGCGCTTCGTTCACCTTCCACGTTCGGTTGCTCGCCCAAACCCCCAGCTCCTCCATCAACACGTTGGGCGTCCGAAATCCCGTTCCAGCAACCATTTTCAACGACGTCTGCTCCGTCGCACTCCAACGTGCATGCAAGCGTGGCGTCACAATCGTCCCCCACAGGTTGTGTTGGTCAACCCGCAAACCCGCCACAACCGTTCCTCGCGGGTTCCCCGTCCAGGTTGTCTCCAAAAAGGCACCCGGCACGTGCTCTGTTCGTGCCCATTCCTCCGGGTTCGCATCCACCTCAGTTGGGTCTGCACCCCACGTTCCGCGCTCCAAAAAGTCGTCGTACAGGTAGCTGACCCCAGCGCTGAACTGGCAGTCTTCCGACCCCAAGAACCCACTTCGCAAAACGTTGGCTCGGAACGTGTTTTGCTGCCCCTCGTAGAACCGGTTCCCAAACCCATGCCAGTGCCGATGGGTCGATGCCGTCCATTGGCTTCCCCACGACCTGCCTTCCTGACCGGGCAACACGTATCCGACCTTGGCGTTCACCTCGGCGCGCTGAATTTCGGTGTTCGCCATCCACGGCGTGGCCACGATGTCACTCGGCACCATTCCGCCTTCCCGTTCCATGTCCACGCCCAAAAGCACAAACTCGGCACGCAACCCCCGATCACCCACAAAACGCCATTCGTTCCGAACCACCCCATCTTTTCGCAACGGCGTGTCCAAAAACCCATCCCCATCTGCTCGTCCATTACCGTCGACATCCGGTCCGTTTCGGTCGTTCTCGCGCTGTCCGTACTCTCCGTGTGTCATGATTACGGTGTCCCAACGGCGACCCACACGGTGCTTGCTGACGTGGTTGAATT
>JBMZAL010000090.1:0-5621 GCA_049611325.1 Flavobacteriales bacterium | reverse complement strand
AGTGCATCGGGCTTTTCATTTGCGCCTGTGTAGAGCACTTGTGCTCGTAAGCAAGGCGCAAGTGAAAAGCCCCACACGCGCAGCGTGTGTCGGGCTTGAAGTGATGCCTCCCCCCGTCGGACTCGCGACACCGCAGGTGGCGCAACACTGTCCCTTTCCTGTCCCTCCGCCCGCGAAGGACATTGATGCTCGTAAGCAAGGCGTGCATTTTGTGTCATCCCGGTTGCACCAAAGTTTCTTGAATTGCCGTAAGTTTTGGGAAAATCTGCAAGGCATGAAAGGAGTTGTTTTTACCGAGTTTCTCGAGATGGTCGAACAAAAGTTCGGCATGGAGATGGTCAATGCCCTGATTGAAAACAACGACCTGTCTTCCGACGGGGTGTACTCGGCTGTGGGCACCTACCACCATTCAGAAATGGTGTCCTTGGTCGTGGACCTCGGAAAGCGCAGCGGCATCACGATTCCTGATTTGTTGAAGGCGTTTGGCGCCTACCTGTTCCAAACGTTCCAAACGGGGTATCCCGAGATGTTTGCGAACGCGACCAATGGGTTTGAGTTCTTGCAAAGCGTCGACCAAGAAATCCACGTGGAGGTCCTGAAGCTCTACCCCGATGCCGAATTGCCTTCCTTCCGGACCGAATTGCTTTCCGAGCATGTCTTGCAAATGGACTACCGTTCCGACCGCGCCATGGGCGCGCTGGCCCACGGGCTGATTGAGGCGTGCGGTGAGCATTACAACGAAGGCTATCAAATCGACTTTCAGCCCCAAACCGAAGACGGCAAGCACGTGCGTTTTGTGATTGAAAAGGGCGCCTGAATTCCCCATGGCGGACGACGCATACAAGAAGGCATTTGAGCGAGAACGCCTCGCCCGAAAGGAAGCGGAGCGCATCACTGAATCCAAGAGCCGTGAGTTGTTCGCGCTCAACTCTGCGTTGAAAGAACTCAATGCCGAGTTGGAACAGCGCATCCTCGACCGTACGGCGGAACTGGAGGAAGCGAGACTGCGGGCCGAAGCCAACACCCGCGCCAAGTCCGAATTTTTGTCCGTGATGAGCCACGAAATTCGCTCACCTCTCAACGTCATTGTGGGCTTCTCCGAATTGCTGGAGCAGCGGAGTCTCGAAGATCCCGAAGGGGGGTACGTGCGGAATTTGCGATTCAGCGCCCTGCAGTTGTTGAACCTCATCAACGACGTCTTGGATTTGAGTGCCATCGAGGCGGGCAAGGTGGTGTTTGACAACACGCCGTTTGATTTGGTCTACAACGTGGACAAGGTGTTCCAAGCCATGGAGCAACGCGCGGTGGACAAGGGGTTGACTTGGTCCAAATCGCTGCCGACCACGCTGCCTGCCCCGCTGAAAGGGGATGCGGCCAAATTGAATCAGGTCCTCATCAATTTGCTAGACAATGCCATCAAATTCACCCGCAAAGGAGGGGTCTCACTCGATGTGACCTACATGCTGGGCAAAAGCACAGATGAGGAAGTGTGGGTGTGTGTGGAAGTGCACGACACTGGCAAGGGCATCTCCGAAGACAACTTGGAACGCATTTTCCACAAGTTCGAGCAAGAAAACACCTCCACGCGCCGAGTGCATGGTGGCTCAGGATTGGGCCTGGCCATTTCCAAGCAATTGGTGACCCTCCAAGGCGGCACCATCACATGCACGAGTGAACTGGGCAAGGGCACCACGTTCAGGGTGGAATTGCCCTTTGTGCATGAGCGCCGGGCCGCGGAACAAGGGCCGGCCGACCGCAAGCAAGTGGAACAGCTCTCAGGCATGAAGTTGCTCGTGGTGGAAGACTTGGAGGTGAACCGGATGTTGTTGCGTCAAATGCTTCGCAACACGGGCGTGGTGTTGTTCGAAGCCGAGGATGGGGTGGAAGCATTGGAGGTGTTGGGCCAGCATGAGGTGGACTTGGTCTTGATGGATTTGCACATGCCTGAAATGGATGGCATCGAAGCCACCAAAGCCATCCGAGAAGGGGCTGTGAAGGGGGGCGACCGCGATTTGCCCATCGTCTGTTTGACGGCGGATGTGTTCAAGGAAACGAAGGAGGCCATTTTCTCTGCGGGGATGAACGACTTTGTGACCAAGCCCATTGAAATGCACCGGCTGTTTCAAGTTCTGGGACACTGGCAGCGGAACATTCTCGCCCGAAGGACCGCAACCTCCTGAGAACCTGAGGGGACGCCTACCTTCGTGTCATGCATTCACGTTGGATTTGGCTGGCAGGACTGGTGTTTTTGGGCGGATTCTTTGTCATGACGGCAATCGTGCCCTCGACAGGCGACGTTTCCAAACAGGCCTCTGCGCCTGAAGGGAAGTTGGCGCCCAACCTTTGGCAGGAATGGAAATGGAGCTTTCCAGATGCCACATGGAACCCGGAAGATGCCGATGCGGCGGAGCGAGAGGCGCGCCTTCACGATGCCCAAAACCAACAGCGCGTGATTGAGGGAACGTGGACACAGCACGGACCGTTGAACCTGAGCGGACGCATCAACGCGATTCATCAGGGAGACAACCCGCTGCAGCCAGCCATGTATGCCGGGGCCGCGGCAGGCGGGCTTTGGCGTTCGAACAACAACGGGGCCTCATGGGAGCCCATCACCGAGTCCTTTGAGCACATGGCGATTGGCACCATGGCCTTTCACCCGCTTACGCCGGAAATCATGTATGTGGGCACAGGCGACCCCCAAATCAGCGGCCATCCGCGCATTGGGGCCGGGGCATTCAAATCCCTCGACGGAGGAGAGACGTGGACCTCGATTGGGTTGGAAGCCACCCGCATCGTGAGTCGAATTGAGCTCGATCCGTTCGACCCCAACGTGGTTTTTGCAGCCACCATGGGCAACCCAAGCATGCCCGGACCTGACCGCGGGTTGTACCGAAGCCAAGATGCCGGTGCGACGTGGGAGCAAGTCCTCTTTGTGGGCGATTCAGTGGGGATCAACGACGTGCGCATTTCGAGCGTGACGGGTGCCATTTTGGCGACCTCTTGGCATCGCATTCGCACGAGCACGACAAGTGACCTCGTGAGCCCCGACAACCAGGTGTACAGAAGTTTGGACGGCGGCGACACGTGGGAACTCCTCCCGAGTCCATGGGGTGAGGGTGAGCGTTGCCGGATTGGCATCGACGAATCGCAAGGGCGCTTTGTCATCAACCCTGTCGGCGCGGACCTGCAATTCAGCAACCTGTATCGCTCGGGCGACGATGGGGCGACATGGTTGGCCATCGTGCCGGAAGGGGCCATGCCTGAAGGCGTTCTGGGGGGATTTGGGTGGTACTTCTCCAAGGTGCGCATGAATCCTTGGGACTTTGGCGACATCAGCGTGTTGGGTGTCGAGCTTTGGAACACCCTTGATGGTGGCGAAAGCTGGGAGCGCATGGGCCCAGAATGGTGGACGTATGAGGTCCATGCAGACAAGCATGACCTCCAGTGGGTGGGACCCAATGAACTGATTTTGGCGACCGACGGTGGGGCGTATCGAAGCACGGATCACGGCGAGACGTGGCAGGACATCGAGGCGCTGCCCATTGGCCAATTCTACCATGTGACTCACATTCCTTGGGCACCCGGGTGGTACACAGCCGGCGCACAGGACAACGGCACCACCACGGGCAACGCCTCTGTGGCGGCCAACTGGACGCGGGACCGTGGCGGAGATGGTTTCACCGCGTTGTACCATCCTGAAGATCCATTTCTCAGGGTTGCTACGGTGCAGTACGCCAACTTCGCTTGGAGCATTTCGGCATGGGACGAGGAGCCCAATTGGAACGACTTCACGTTTGGCTTGGAACCCGAAGACCGCGAGCCGTGGGACGCACCCATCTTGTTTCACCCAGCTGAGCCCAACGTGGCGTGGTGTGCCACGGAGCGTGTGTACCGCATGGAGGACGCGCCGTTTGGGGAATGGGAGCCGATGAGTGAGGACTTGACCTTGGGGGTGAATCCAGGGTTGAGTTTTCGGGTGGTGACGTCCTTGTCTGGAAGTCCTTTTGACGCCAACACAGTGGCTGCGGGAACTTCTGACGGACAGGTGTGGTACACGACCAACGCCGGTGGGGACTGGACCTTGATGGTGGACGACCTGCCTTCACGTCAGGTGACCGACATCGCCTTCGATCCCTTCCATGCCGATTCCATCACAGTCACGTTGAATGGCTACAAGGATGCGGTGTACACCCCCCACGTCTTCAGAGCTTCATTGGGGGGCGCATGGCAGGATGTGACGGGCGATTTGCCGGACCATCCGGCCAACGACTGGCGCGCCTTGAACGACAGCACATGGGTCTTGGCCACCGATTTTGGGGTGTACCACACCACCAATTGGGGAGCACACTGGGAGCGGGTGGGTGACATGCCTTTCATTCCGGTCTTTGAACTCGACGTGGACACGGCGGCCTCCCAGCTGGTGGCGGCCACGTTCGCGCGGAGCATCCAAACGTTTCCCCTTGACAGCCTCTTGCCCGAGCCCACGGTCGTTGAGCCGGTGGACACGAACGTCATTGCCGTGGGGGAATTTGCCGCAGTGGGGGCTTCTTGCCTCCGGTTGTTGGGACATCCTTTTGAGAACCGTGGCAAGGCACAATTGGACCCTTCTTGGCAGGGCGCAACGTGGTCGGTGTTCGACTTGAACGGAAAGACCATGGCCAAAGGCGTGGTGTCTGGCTCCACGCTCGAGTGGGGCATGCAGGGTTGGCCTCCAGGTGGTTACGTGATGAAGATTCAGCCGTTGCGCGGAGCACCTTGCACGATGCACTTTGTCAAGGCTGCGACGCGCTGAGAGTTGTCCTCACGGACACAGTGCCTTCGACCAGAAAACGCATTCAATAGGGGCAGGGGGCGCCCACGCTGCTCAGCAGCACGAGAAGGTCCCCAATGCCTACTGTGCCGTCGCCGTCCAAGTCGCCTTCACAATTGCTGGTGCACCCAAAGGATGTCAGCATGTTCAGCAAGTCTTCGACCTCCACGAAGTAATTGCCATTCAAGTCCGCGGGACATGAAGGTTCGGGAAACACGGTGCACGTCGGTGCCTTGGTGGTGATTTCAAGCACCTCTCCAGGGGTCAGTTCTCGACCGGCGAGTCCAGGGTGGGCCGCAGCATATCGCTCTGCCCGGAACACTGCATTTTCAGGAGCTGGGGCACCTTGCGTCGCTGCACCAAACACCCCGATGGGGTTGCGGTAATTCCAAACCACCTCTTGGTTTTCGTCAATTTCTCGGATGTCTCCGCTGGCCCCTTCTGTGATCAGGATGTTGCCGTTGCGAAGTTGTTGCG
Source organism: Flavobacteriales bacterium (assembly GCA_049611325.1). Classification (GTDB taxonomy): domain Bacteria; phylum Bacteroidota; class Bacteroidia; order Flavobacteriales_D; family Sanyastnellaceae; genus UBA11663. Next base: position 334 of record JBMZAL010000090.1, on the reverse strand, counting down.
CGCCAGAGGTGTTCTGAGAGAAAAACTCGGCGTCGAGGATGGTGGGATAACGCCAATCTATCATTTCGGGACCCCATGGGCCTTCTGAAGTCAAGGAATAGGTCCCACCGGCATTCAAGGGAGGCGTGAGGATTTCCACGGTGCTGTAAAATCCATCGGGTCGTTCGTTTCCATTCGAAAACACCATCACACGACCGTCCTGAATCCAACGGGCGTCGTGTTGGCTGTGAAGCATGCGGTCGGAGGCGGTTCCGCGTCCGTAGGCCTCAGGGTTGCCCCAGCGGTACAGAAGGTGTCCCTCGAAGGTGTGGGTCAAATCGCTTGGCGTGCTGTG
>JBMZAL010000089.1:0-5702 GCA_049611325.1 Flavobacteriales bacterium | reverse complement strand
CGCCAACTTGCAACCAGTGCAAAGCACGGTCGTGGACCACCTCGATGGTGGCTGGGTTGGTGTTGGGGTTGTAAGTGCCGAGTTTCTCGATGAAGCGGCCATCGCGCTTGGCGCGGGCATCAGCAGCTACGAGGTGGTAGAAGGGTTTTCCTTTCTTACCGTGACGTTGGAGTCGGAGGCGTACAGCCATGGGATAAAACGTTTTAAAAGGGTCCGAAACCCAGTTGTTAGAGCCAAAATTGGAGCGCAAAAATACGCGGCGACACGCGAATCACCAAACCTCAATCGAAATTTGGGCAGGTTGATCCAAATCCCGTCAGCCACACCAGCAAGTCGCCCGCGCCCACAGTGCCGTCGTCATCGAGGTCAGCCATGCAGTTGGTTTGGCATCCGAGGTTGGCCAGCAAGACCTGCAAGTCACTCACCCCGATGTTGTTATCTCCATCAAAATCGCCGGTGCATGAAGGACAATCGGGAGCCTCTGAAGCTTCAACCCACAGGATGTCCTCGTCAAACCAATCGCTGGCAGAAGCTTGGCCAATCCAGCGTCCGGGCTGATCCACAATCACATCGCCAAAGACCACGGCATCCCCAGGGCAAAGGGTCATGGAATCGGTCTCAAGGGTAAGCACGAACAGGCCGCTTTGCACGTCGCTGATGAGCACGCGCCCGGAGGGCAAGGCGCTGTGCACGCCCCAAGCGCCAGCGAAGCCGTCGTGATGGTCAGGCAGGTAGGTGTCGTACCACGCCACTTTGTTTGGGGCGGCCGGGTCACTCACGTCAAAGACTTGAAGGCCGTCGTGGTAGTAAGACACAAACACAAGGTCGTCCCGCATCATCAGGTTGTGCGGAATGGCGTTGTCCGCCGTTTCCGAACTCAACAGGCTGAGGACTTGCAGGTCCGTGACGTCGGAGGCATTCACCACCTTGAGCGGGGAGCCATGGGTCTCGTCTGCAAAGACGTAAATGTCCTTTTCAGCAACCCACCACCCGCTGTGGTTTCCGCCTTGGAACGGGTAGTCGTCCAGCGAACCAATGAGGTGTGGTGTGGGGTTCATGTCGAGGACCCGAACCACGCCGCTGCCGTTGATCCACACCGTGTCGTCCCAAGCGTACAAGTCGTGGCACCCGCCAATCCACGGCGAGAGGTCCGCCACGAGGCTGGGCTGCGTCGGGTCGTTGACGTCGAGGGCGAGGAGGGGGGTGTTCAGGGCTGCGCTTTTGGACGAAGCCAAGTACAGGGTCAACGTCGCGTCGTCGACGAAAACGTTGTGCGCGCGCTCCACGAATTCATCGTCGTCGTACAACACCTCAGGGGTGGCGGGCAAGTTGGCCAAATCCCAAATCTGCAAGGTGCTCGCGCCCTGGTCGCACACAGCATACAGAACCGTCTCCTGAACGTGGTAGTCTCGGTGCGTCACGAAACTGCCGCCGTCCGCGCCCGGCAAAAAATGGAGTTCCACCGCCGAGGCCGAATCGGTGACGTCGATGATGTGGGTGCCTTCCGTAGAACCCACAATGGCGTATTCCCGCCCGTTTACCTCAAGGCCTTCGACGTCGTTGTACCTCCCGCCAAGGCCGTTGGTCGCGAGGGCGTCCAAAGACCACGACGCAAACAAGCTCACGTTGTCCGATTGCCGAACGCACGAGGCGTCATCCACGTTTGCCTGCGGGTTGAAGTTGAACGCCTCGGGCAAGGTGCAGCCGGTGACGGGGCAGCTTGGATCAAGGGGGACACTGACCGTGGCTTCGAATTCATTCAACGGAACTGAACCCGAGGCGACGGACGACCAACCGAGCTCCGTCGACCAAGTTTGGATGTCCATCACTCCACCTTGCCAACCGTCGCCATACGTGTCGATCAGTTGGGCCTGAAGGCATTCCGACGTCAAACATCCTTCCCACGCGTACACGGTGTTGTTGGACCACGGCATAGGGCCCCAGAGGTCTTCGCCGGTGAAGGCCACGTTGTTTTGGTCGTCGACAAACGTGACTTGCAATTCCTCCGCCCAAATCCCCGTGGTCAGCACACAGCTCGCAGCCACTTGGCCGGCTTCGCAGGAAAAACAACTCCCGTCGTCCCAAGAAGCCGAAGGGTTGTATCCCACTGTTCCGAGTTGCGTGCATCCACAATCGCCTCCAATTCCGAGTGTTGCCGTGGACGAACTCAAGGCAGCTTCCATGCTGTAGCTGTCGACCAGCGCACCAGACAGGTCAAAAATGGCGAGCTCAGCCCCTTGCCATCCGTCCCCAAAGCTGTCCATCATGAGCACGTTGTAGCACCCCGGTTCAAGGCACAATTCGTGGGAGTAGGTGGTTCCGTCCTCGTACGGTCCGAAGGGGCCGGCGGCCAGTGTGCCGTCCAACGTCCAAACTTCCCACGTGACTTCCTCCGCCCAAATCCCGGTGGTGATCTCCGCCGTGTGCAGCGGATGCAGGCAAAGCTGAGCCTGCCCGAGCAGAGCCAGCTTGCAGAGTCCTGCGGTCAACAGGCATTGCGGAGCAGAGAGGAAAGGCCGAGCCATTCCTCTAAGATACGGCAGGCCGAGGTCAGCTGGTGCCGCCCACTTGGGCGTAGAACTCGCGCTTCAAGCTCTCGTCGGTGGAGAATCGGCCGCCCATGTGCGAGGTCACGGTGGAGCTCCCTTCGTCTTGAATGCCGCGGCTCGACACGCAGAGGTGCTTGGCGTCTAGGACTACCGCCACGTCGTCGGTGCCCAAGAGTTCGCGCAGCGATTCCGCGATTTGGCGGGTCAGGCGCTCTTGCACTTGGGGTCGCTTGGCGTAGTGGTCGACGATGCGGTTGAGTTTGCTCAGGCCAACCACGCGTTCTCCGGGGATGTAAGCCACGTGGGCGACCCCTACGATGGGCAGGAAGTGGTGCTCGCACGTGGAGTTCAACGTGATGTTGCGCTCGACCAGCATGTGGTCGTATCCGTACACATTGTCGAAGGTCTTGACGTCTGGATGGTTGGCGGGGTTGAGGCCACCAAAAATCTCTTGCACGTACATCTTGGCCACCCGGTGAGGCGTACCTGCCAAGCTTTCGTCCGTCAAGTCGAGACCGAGAATCTCCATGATGTCGCGGAACTTGGCTTGGATGGCTTGGATTTTGTCTTCGTCGCTCATGTCGAAGGCATCGGAACGCAGGGGGGTGTCGATGGAGGTTCCCACGTGTTCGTCGCCGATGGCATCGATGAGGTCGTTGGGATCCTGTGGTGCGTTGGGTGCAGAGGGAGTAGTCATGTTGGCAGTCCTTTGAAAAGGCAGTCCAAGTGCGAAAATACGACACATGGGGAGGCATTGTGGAAAACAAGCACCCTCTAGAGATGTTCGAACCCCCGTGCATTCTCGAATTTCGGAGGCTCCATGATTCTCATTTACGACACGGAAACCACCGGCCTGCCAAGGGATTGGAATGCGCCGATTTCGGACAGCGACAACTGGCCTAGGCTGGTTCAATTGGCGTGGCAACTTCACGACGCCAACGGGAAGCTGTTGTCCCGTGGCAACCGCATCGTGCAGCCGGATGGATTCACCATCCCCTACAACTCGACCAAGATCCACGGCATCACCACGGAACGGGCGCAGGCAGAAGGGATGCCGCTGGCCGAAGTGGCTGCGGAGTTCATGGCAGATGCGGCCAAAGCCAAGTACGTGATGGGCCACAACGTCGGATTCGACGTCAATGTGGTTGGTGCGGAGTTGCTGCGCTTGAATCAGGCTGCGGAGCCACTCACGGACATCGCCATCATCGACTCCAAGGACGAAGGCACGGAGTTCTGTGCCATCCCAGGAGGGCGCGGAGGCAAGTTCAAGTGGCCCACGTTGACCGAGCTCCACCAAAAGCTCTTTGGGGAAGGCTTTGGCGACGCGCACGACGCGGCCTACGACGTCGCGGCCACGGCGCGGTGCTTTTTCGAAATGGTTCGACTTCGGGTCATTGAACGCCCCGAGTTTGAGAGTCCTGAGCAAGTCAAGTACGAGGCGCCCCGGCTTGAGGCCGCCAACTTCGAGGCACCGAAGGAAAAGAAGGGAAAGAAGGCCGCGCAGGGGGGAACCGTGGATGCTGCTGCTGCGGCAGCCTTGGAAGACGTGCCTTTCACGCACCTCCACGTGCACTCCCAGTTCAGCGTGCTGCAGGCCGTGAGCCCCGTGGGCGAACTGGTCTCTGCCGCCAAGGACATGGGCATGCCCGCGTTGGCCGTGACGGACCACGGCAACATGATGGCGGCGTTTCAGTTTGTGCGGGCGTGCAACAAAGAGGGCATCAAGCCCATCGTGGGGGCGGAATTGAACGTCTGCCGCGACATGAACGACAAGAGCGTCAAGGACGACGGGTATCCGACCGTGTTCCTGGCGAAGAACAAGAACGGCTACCACAACCTCGCCAAGTTGGCCTCGAAGGCCTACACCGACGGCTTCTACTACGTGCCTCGGATCGACCGGGCCCTTGTCGAGGAGTACAAAGAGGATATGATTGTCCTCACCGGGGGGCTGTTTGGCGAAGTGCCGTCCCTCATCTTGAACGTTGGGGAGGCTCAGGCGGAAGAGGCGTTTTTGTTTTGGAAGAACCTCATGGGCGCCGACTTCTATGCCGAGTTGAACCGACACGGTCTTGAAGAAGAGACTGTGGTCAACGACGTGTTGAAAGGTTTGGCCGCCACGCACGACGTCAAACTCGTGGCGAGCAACAACAGCTACTACACGCGTCAAGACCAAAGCGACGCCCACGACATCCTCCTTTGCGTCAAGGATGCGCGAAACGTCAGCCAGCCCAAGCGCTACGTTGGCAAGCGGGGGCGGGAGTTCCGGTTTGGCTTTCCCAACGACAGCTTCTATCTGAAATCTCCCAAAGAGATGAAGGAGCTGTTCTCGGACGTTCCCGAGGCGATCACCAACATCGCGACGCTGGTGGAGGGATGCGAGGGGTATGTGTTGGAGCGCGACGTGCTGCTACCTGCGTTTGACATCCCAGCCGAGTTCGTGCACGAAGAAGACGCCAAAGACGGCGGCAAGCGAGGCGAGAACGCCTACCTGCGCCACATCACCTACCAGGGGGCGGAGAAGCGGTACGGGGAGATCACGGACGAGGTGCGCGAGCGTTTGGACTTCGAGTTGGAGACCATCGAACGTACAGGCTATCCCGGGTACTTCTTGATTGTGCAAGACTTCACCACGGCCGCCCGCGAGATGGGTGTGAGCGTGGGGCCAGGACGTGGGTCGGCCGCGGGTTCAGCGGTGGCGTATTGCGTCGGCATCACCAACGTCGACCCGATCAAGTACGATTTGCTGTTCGAGCGGTTCCTGAACCCAGACCGTGTAAGCCTTCCTGATATCGACATCGACTTCGATGACGAGGGGCGGGGGCGCGTGATCGATTACGTGATCGACAAATACGGCGCCAACCAGGTGGCCCAAATCATCACCTACGGCACGATGGCCGCCAAGTCGTCCATCCGAGACACGGCCCGGGTGATGGAGTTGCCCCTGGGCGACGCCGATCGGTTGGCCAAATTGGTCCCTGACATCTCCCTGAAGAAGATGTTCTCGCTGGACGACAAGGCCTTGAAAGAGAAGGTGAGGAGCGAGGGCTTCGCCATGGTGGAGCAGCTCAAGGCGATCAGTCAACAGCCCACGCTGGAGGGCCAAACCCTTCAAACCGCCCGCGTCTTGGAGGGCAGCGTGAGGAACACAGGCAT
>JBMZAL010000088.1:0-5773 GCA_049611325.1 Flavobacteriales bacterium | reverse complement strand
CGCGTGGACCTCGAATGGCTGCGGTGGTTGTACACCGCCCTGACGCGGGCAGAGAGCGAACTCTACCTCCTCAACTTCGCGGACATCTTCTTCCACTGACCAAAAAAAACCCTGCAACCACAGTGGGCGCAGGGCTTTTTGAATCATGGGGTTGCGCGTCATTCGTCGTCGCACGACGTGCCGTACACGCCGAGCAAATCGAGCAAATCGTTGAGTTGAATGATTCCATCAAGGTTGATGTCACCATAGCATGTCGGGCCGGTGCAAATGCACTGCTGACACTCCGGATCCCAAACGGTCCCGAGACCACACAAATCCTCCGGGCCAGGGCAATCTCCTTCTGGACAACAAATCTCGGCGCAGACCACGTCGCCATGGGCAAAGAACTCCACCATGCCGCAGCCGCAGAATCCTGGGTCGTATTTGGAAGGATCTTCCGGACACGCGTCACCACACTCCAACACGTATCCCTCAGGTTGTTCGCACGACACCAAAACCTCGTCGCAATCGCCCTTGCCATCGCCATCCACGTCTGCATACCACGTTGTGGCTCCTTCCCCACCGCATACACCGCAAGCGTCGAGGACGTTGCCATCACAATCGCATGCACCTCCGGCAATCACACTTTCACAGTCGTTGCAACCCACATGAGCCGTCAAGGTTGCACTGCAACCTGCTGCGTCGGTGATGATGACTTCGTACGTTCCTGTGCACACCCCGATGAGGTCTTCCTCAGTTTCGCCATTGGTCCAGGCAAACGTGAAAGGTCCGTTGCCTGAATTGACGGAAAGGTTGATTTGCCCGTCACAATCGGGGCCTGCCTCGCAGATGTTTCCATGGACATCTGTGGTCGAGATCACTGTAAAAGGTCCAAAAGACTGTCCAAGAAGGGATTCTCCACATGTTGCATCGATGGTTCCATGATGGATCCAGCCGTCCTCATAAGTCCACATCATGGGATCGTTGTGCTCGTGATCTTCTCCCTGATGGTTTGAATTGGACACATTGAAGGTGTACGTCTCACCGGCATGAAGGGTCCAAGCGCCGTATTCGTTGTCGTGGTAATCCCATGCCCCCCCATGGATGTCGTCTTGTCCTGTATAGATGACGGTGAACTCGTAGATGTAGTCCGTACACTCGCACGCTGAGGCGACATCGCATTGAGAAGCAGCCGTGACTTCAAAGTCAACGGCGGGTGGATTGGTGCCGTCTTCGACTGTGAAGAAGAAGGTGTTGGCCAAACCTGCGGCATCGGTCACCTCGACTGAATACTCTCCTGCGCAAAGGGCATCAAGGTCCTGAGTGGTCGCGCCGTTGGACCAAACGTAGCTGTATGGTGCGGTTCCATTCAAAACAGTCAAATCGATGGATCCTGTGCAGCTGCTGCCACAACACTCTGTGAATTCGACGGGCTCTGAGTTGTTGCCCGTCTTGGAAGGAGATGCATGCAAGTCCACGATTTCAGGAAACCCAAATCCAGAAGCCCCAAAGGCATCCAGGTCTACCGTGACCTCGTACCAAACCTCGAAAATCCAATTGGGGTAGTCCTCATTGACAGTGTAGTTCTCGTCTGTTTCAGGAGAATCCTCCAACAAGAGATACCCGAAGGTGTTGAGATTCTCACTCAAAGAGGTCCGAACTGAAAGAATGTCCCCTTCATCGCCGAAGATCATGTCCCCATCTCCCTCTGACACGCCACCTGTTCCGTAGCCAGAAGGACCTTGGCCTTCGTCGTCGAGATAATCAACTTCGAACTGCAAGGCCAAATCTCCATCCCCGTTGTGCAATGCCAATTCGACCCGGTCAGAACCCCTTAAGTGATTGAAGGTATGATTGTTGCCTGGCCAACCTACTGCATTGTCTCCGAAAGTGTTGTCGCAGAAGGTTGTGGCATAGATCGTTCGGATGGTGATGGTGTTTTCCCCTTCGTTCACTTCGAGGGCAATGGAAGCGGCAGCAGCGTCTTCGCCTTCAGTGCTTTCAAAGCACAACAGGGCGCAATCCGTGCCGCAAACGGTGTTCGCTGAAGTCGAAGCTTGTGCCTCAAGGCCGGTTTGTGCATGGCACACCCCCATCAAGAGTCCAAGGAAAAGTCCAAGAAAGTGAAAGCAGAATCGCATGATTTTCAGTGATTTGGTTTGGGAGAAAGGTAGGGTAAGACACAAAAAAAATGCGACCGAAGTCGCATTTTCAACGATAAACCAGATTGCCTGACCGTTAAGCCAGGTCACGAGTGCTGAAGAAAAACGCGCCTTCGATGGCGGCGTTTTCGTCGCTGTCTGAGCCGTGCACGGCGTTGGCCGCGATGCTCTCTGCGAAGTCCGCGCGAATCGTACCTGGAGCCGCTTCCGCAGGGTTGGTGGCACCGATCAAGGTACGGAAGTCCGCCACAGCGTTGTCCTTTTCAAGAATGGCCGCCACGATGGGAGCCGAGGTCATGTACTCGGTGAGTTCACCAAAGAAGGGACGCTCCTTATGCACCGCGTAAAACGCAGCGGCATCGTCCATGCTCAATTGGGTCCACTTCATCGCTTTGATGGTGAAACCGGCACCGATGATGCGGTCAATGATTTTTCCTGTGTTGCCAGCGCCCGTTGCGTCGGGCTTGATCATGGTGAAAGTGCGGTTGGTCGCCATGGGGAAAAGATTGGTTGTCTTAGGTTTTGGAGTGCAAAAGTACATCGAGAGTCACGGATGTCAACGGTGTGAGGCCAAGTCCCGCCCTATTTTTGTCGCATGAACACGAATGCTACGCTCAGTTCGGCCGATTTGATGGCCCTTGAAGATGCCCACGGCGCCCACAACTACCACCCCCTTCCCGTCGTGCTTGACCGCGGTGAAGGCGTGCACGTTTGGGATGTAGAGGGCAAACAATACTTCGACTTCCTGAGCGCCTACAGCGCCGTGAACCAAGGGCATTGCCATCCGCGGATCGTGAAGGCGATGCAAGACCAAACCGCCAAGCTCACCCTCACCTCCCGCGCTTTTTACAACAGCATCCTCGGACCATACGAGAAGTTCGTGACCGAGTACTTTGGCTACGACAAGGTCCTGCCCATGAACACCGGCGCGGAGGCCGTCGAGACTGCCATCAAAATTGCCCGGAAGTGGGCCTACGACGTAAAAGGAGTTCCTGCAGGCGCAGCCAAAATCATCACGTGTTCCGAAAACTTCCACGGCCGCACGACGACCATCGTGTCGTTCTCGACGGATCCGGACAGCACAGGAGGATTTGGGCCCTACACCCCGGGTTTTGAGGTCATTCCCTACAACGACCTGGACGCCCTCGCGGCCGCCCTGAAGGACCCCAACGTGGCGGGATTCCTCGTGGAGCCCATCCAAGGCGAGGCCGGCGTGAACGTGCCTGCGGACGATTACATGCGTAAGGCCCACGCACTCTGCAAGTCGGCGAACGTCCTGTTCATGGCCGACGAAGTCCAAACCGGCATCGCCCGCACCGGCGCCCTGCTCGCCACGTGCGGCAACTGCACCTGCGAAGCCAAGTGCGAGCGTCAATCGACGTACGTCAAGGCCGACCTGCTCATCCTCGGCAAGGCCATCAGCGGCGGCGCCTACCCCGTCTCTGCGGTGCTTGCGGACGACGCGGTGATGGGCGTGATTCACCCTGGCCAACACGGATCGACGTTTGGGGGCAACCCCGTCGCCGGCGTCGTCGCCACCGAAGCCCTCGCGGTCGTGGCCGACGAGAAGCTCGCCCAAAACGCACGCGCCCTCGGAGCCCGCTTCCGCGAAGCCATGCAAGAACTCGTGGACGAAAGCCCGCTCCTGAAGTCGGTGCGGGGACGCGGCCTGCTGAACGCCGTGCTCATCAACGACACACCCGACAGCAGCACGGCCTGGGATTTGTGCGTGGCGCTGAAGGACAATGGCTTGCTCGCCAAGCCCACCCACGGCAACATCATTCGCTTCGCCCCTCCCCTTGTCATGACGGCAGCGCAGCTTGAAGACTGCATTGCGATCATCGCCAAGACGGTTCGGGAGTTCGCCAAGGCATAAGGCTCAACCGAACAGGCAAACGTACCCCGGGTCACGTGGTCTGGAGCCCGAGGTTGCGTGGTCCTGTATCCCAGGCCATGTATTTTCAGCGCATGATTCTCAAGACGCTCCTTCCCCTCCGTTGGGCCGCAGTCTACGCAGCCCTTGCTCTTCTCTTCTCAAGTTCTGCCGTTCAGGCGCAGGAAGAAATGAGAGACGTGGTGGACCAGCAGATGTCGTGGTACATGCTGTTTGGCAACCACCGCTTGACGGACCAACTGGGACTGCACACGGAATACCAATTCCGTCGGACGGGCTTGGGCGCCGACTGGCAACAATCGTTGTTGCGTGTGGGCCTCGATTGGCACCGCAACGACCAATACGTGGTCACTGGGGGCTACGGATGGATCCGCAGCTTTCCTTACGGCGAGCAACCCATTGGAGAGACCTTCGACGAGCACCGCATTTGGCAGCAGCTCATCACGAAATCCCAAACCGGGGAACTCAAGTGGATGCACCGATACCGCCTCGAACAGCGATTCATGATGCGGGAATCAGGCAGCGCATGGCAGCATCGCGCACGGTACTTTGTGCAGGTCACTTGGCCCTTCCCCAACCAACCCGCGTGGTCTTTGAGCGCTTATGAAGAAGCGTTCATTGGTCTGCGTTCACTGGAACGCCCTGTGCGCAATTTGCTTCAGCAAAATCGCCTCTCTCTGGCCTTGAATCACAAGCTCGATGGCGGCACGGCCTTGCAACTGGGGTACCTGCAACAGGTCCTGTGGAAAGGAAGCGGCTTGGCTGCAGAACGAAACCACGTGTTGCTCGTGGGGGTGCGCCACAATTTGGACTTGAGGGACTGATTCCTCTAGGCAAGGTCCCAGGCCGGCAGCTTACTTGAGCCAGCCCTGCTCGCGCATCCAGTCGTCGTTGTAGACCTTGGCGGTGTAGCGTGAGCCGTGGTCGTGGAAGAGCACGACAGGCACGTCGGTTGGCTTGAGGCGGTCTTTGAGTTGACGCAGCCCCTGGAAGGCGCTGCCGCAACTGTACCCAATCAACAATCCTTCCTTCTTGGCCAGCTCCCGCGCGGCGTGTGCGCCCGCCTCGTCCGTGACCTTTTCGAAGTGGTCAATGAGGCTGAAATCGACGTTGGCTGGAAGGATGTCTTCGCCAATCCCCTCGGTGATGTAGGAGTAAATTTCGTTTTCGTCAAACTCTCCGGTTTCGTGGTACTTCTTGAACACGGAACCGTACGAGTCGATGCCCCAAATCTGGATGTCCGGATTTTGTTCCTTGAGGTACTTGGCGGTGCCGCTGATTGTGCCACCCGTGCCCACGCCGACGATGAAATGCGTGATTTTGCCCTCCGTTTGCTTCCAAATCTCAGGGCCCGTCGAACGGTAGTGCGCCTCGCGGTTGGCGAGGTTGTCGTACTGGTTGCACCACACGCTGTTGGGGATCTCGTTGTGCAGTTTCTCCGCCACGCTGTAGTAGCTGTCAGGGTGGTCTGGCGCCACGGCCGTGGGACAAACATGCACCTCCGCCCCCATCGCGCGCAGGATGTCCACCTTCTCCTTGCTCTGCTTGCAGTTGGTGGTACAAATGAGTTTGTAGCCTTTGACAATGCACGCCAGCGCGAGGCCCATGCCCGTGTTGCCTGACGTGCACTCGATGACCGTGCCACCGGGCTTGAGTTTGCCACTCGCCTCGGCTGCCTCAATCATGGACAACGCCATGCGGTCCTTCACGCTGTGGCCGGGGTTGAAGTACTCCACTT
>JBMZAL010000087.1:0-5840 GCA_049611325.1 Flavobacteriales bacterium | reverse complement strand
ATTGCGAGGGGAACCAACTCGACGCCCTCAGCGTGTGCGGCGGGACCTGTACAGCCGACGCAGATGAAGATGGCGTCTGCGACAACGTGGACGACTGCGTGGGCGAATTCGACGTATGTGGCATTTGCAACGGGCCGGGCGAGGTCGACGAATGTGGGTGCGACGACATTCCAGCCGGAGATTGCGATTGCGACGGAAACCAGCTCGACGCCTTGGGCGTGTGCGGCGGTGCATGCGACGCGGACGTCGATGGAGATGGCGTCTGCGACGACGTGGACAGCTGTGTCGGGGAAGTCGACGAATGCGGCGTGTGCAACGGGCCTGGCGAGGTGTACGATTGCGGGTGCGACGAGCTTCCAGCCGGAGATTGCGATTGCGAGGGGAACCAACTCGACGCCCTCAGCGTGTGCGGCGGGACCTGTACAGCAGACGCAGATGAAGATGGCGTCTGCGACAACGTGGACGACTGCGTGGGCGAATTCGACGTATGTGGCATTTGCAACGGGCCTGGCGAGGTCGACGAATGTGGGTGCGACGACATTCCAGCCGGAGATTGCGATTGCGACGGAAACCAGCTCGACGCCTTGGGTGTGTGCGGCGGGACTTGTTCAGCCGACGCGGATGACGATGGCGTCTGCGACGACATGGACGACTGCGTGGGCGAATTCGACGCATGTGGCATTTGCAACGGACCTGGGGCGGTGCACGAGTGCGGATGTCAGCCCCTAGACCCTTGGGCTTGCGACTGTGAAGGCAACGTGTTCGACGTGTGCGGTGAATGCGGAGGCACGGGGACGTTGGGTTGTTTGGACGAGGATGCCTGCAACTACAACGGCGAAGCTTGCGGCAGCGATGGAAATTGCGTGTACGCCACGCAGGGGTTGGATTGCGACGGCAATGTGATCGTGGTCGAAGGCTGCACCGACGGCTTGGCACCCAACTTCAACCCTGCTGCCAACCTTGACGACGGGAGCTGCTTTGTGGGGGGGTGCATTTTGCCTTCGGCGTGCAACTTCAATTCCGAGGCAGACTTTTACGTGGATGGGGCGTGTGAGTTTGACAGCTGCGTAGGTTGCACGCACGAGGCCGCATGCAACTTTGACCCCGAAGCGACACTGGGCAGCCTGGCCATGTGCACATACCCCATGGCGTTTTACCTGGGATGTGATGGGGCCTGCCTGAATGACGTGGATGGCGACGGAATTTGTGACGAACTTGAGATTCCGGGATGCACCAGCCAAGCGGCCCCCAACTTCAACCCTTACGCCACCGACGACAACGGCACATGTATGCCACCTCTGGTTGGCGGGTGCATTCTGCCGTTTGCCTGCAACTACGATGCAGGGGCCACCTTCTACATTCCTGGAAGCTGCGACTTCGAATGCCTGTATGGCGCCTCGGGGTCAAGCCTTTGCACCGCGCCTGAAGCGTGCAACGTGGGAGAAAATGGTCCATGTGAGTTTATGAGTTGCTTGGTGTTGGGCTGCACGCTTGGGTCGGCTTGCAACTTCAATCCCGACGCCACGGTGCATGACGGCTCGTGCGAATTCAACTCGTGTGGAGGCTGCATGAACCCGCTCGCCTGCGACTTTGAACCCACTGCAACCATTCACACAGGTTGTGTGGACTTTGCTTCGTGCGTTGGATGCACAGACCCCAACGCCAGCAACCACGATCCCAATGCCACAGTGTCTGGATGGTGCTCGCGCTCGGGGTGCACACTGCCTGAAGCGTGCAATTACGACGCCAACGCCAACGTGTCAGATGGGACATGTGAATTCGACACCTGTGTGGGTTGCACTGTTGAGCACGCATGCAACTACGACCCCGGGGCCACAATTGCCGGCTTCTGCGACTTCCCTCCTGATCATTTTGATTGCGAAGGCAATTGTTTGTTGGAAGATTGCAGTGTGTTTGTGGTTTGGGGGTGCACAGACGGATGTGCGTGCAACTACAACCCCTCAGCCAACACAGAAGATGGGACTTGCGACCACAATTCATGCATCGGTTGCATATACTCTTCCGCCACCAACTACGATGCGACAGCCACTCACGACGACGGTTCGTGCGTGTTCATGCAGTGCGCGGAACTGTCATGTATGGACCCGCTCGGCGCTGCCGATTTCAATGGCGACGGAGAAGTGCAAGTCCAAGACTTGATGCAACTCTTGACGGCGTACACCTTGTCCGGTCCACATTGGGGGAACCTCTTATGGGTGCAAGGGGCTTGTGCGTCACCGCTTCGAAGTTTGAGCGAAATGTTTGCCGACGTGGTGGCCCAAAACCCAATCCCCAATCCCCATTGCGGGGCCCAGCATTGCGCGTATTCCCAAGCGCTGAACTACCAGCCAGAGGGAACCAATTACGACGGCGGCATTTGTGTGTTCGCGGGTTGCACCGACGACACTGCGGTCAATTTCGACCCCATGGCCAACGTTGACGACGGAGGGTGCCGACACGCAGCTTGTCCTGATTTGAACGGCGACGGCATTGTGCAGGCCCAAGATTTGCTCGACTTCTTGTGGTTCTGGCATGCGGCTCAATGATCCAAATTTTTTGTTCAAAACAAGTCAGAACGGATTATTTAGAACCAAATTATCATCCGCCTGAAAGAAACAACGCACGTTTACGGGGCACTAGAACAGGTGCCACTTAACCAAATTGCTTTGCTGCCCGGACTCCTCGAGAGGCCGGGCTTTTTCTTGCCTTAGGCCTGGGCGTTCGCAACCAGAGACAGGATGCGACGACCCAACCCGTGGTATTGGGTCAGGCTCAGGTTGACGTCAAAGTTGGCGATGTGCAAACGCGCCCCGTCTGGATCAAATACCTGCAAGGCACCGTGGTACCACATGCCCAACATGCGCGTGTCCACGTTGCGAAATAATTCAAATTGGATGCGCTTCTCTAACATGCGTGCTCGGTCGAGGTCACCGAGAACAATGGCGTTCCACATTTGACGCAAGTCCAACGTCGCTTCGGTGTAATGATTCCGGTGGTGGTAATCTTGAGTCTTGCGGTACCCCTCAATGAGGCCGTCCATGACCTCCACCAACTCCAAATCTCCCGAAAGCACAGCCCACTCGCTCAAGGTGTATTGGAAATACGCCGTTTGGTTGAACCACACGGGCCAAATTTCATGCGCCTTTGCCGCGGTTGTGAGGAGCTTTGTTCTCAATTTCTCGTATTCCTCACCACCTGCATTGTGTTCCTTCAGGGCAAGCAACCAAACCCCCAAATTCATGGCCGTCGCATAAGGGTGGATT
The DNA here is from genome assembly GCA_049611325.1 of Flavobacteriales bacterium. Classification (GTDB taxonomy): domain Bacteria; phylum Bacteroidota; class Bacteroidia; order Flavobacteriales_D; family Sanyastnellaceae; genus UBA11663. The sequence continues at coordinate 2,577 of JBMZAL010000087.1, read as the reverse complement.
GTCGGACGGATGGGGCATTGGCGCCCCAGAGTTTGGACCACATCGCTCCAAGAGATGTCCATGGCCACCATGCCCGTGGCCAACACTGTGTTTCCAAACATCTGCTGAACCGGGTGCTCGGCCGACGTCAAAAAATCCTCCACCATCGGGGTCCCAAATGTGGCCATGTAATCCATGGGTGGAAATTTTTCGACGATAAAATGCTTGATATGGTGGTGGCGCTTCACCTCGAACCACAAAGACATGTCAAGACTGCCTCGCTCGTACATCCCCACCAGACCACCCTGCAAGCCCCTGAACTCGCGCAATGTGGGCTGAAACGTCTCGGGGTCTTTGTTTTTTTCAATCCACCTGAACACCTCACGGCGGTCGACGCCTGAAGGATGGAAGCCTGGCATGGGCCTGCGTGGCGCTGGGGTGGGGGCCTCAACAGGAGCCTCCGCCTTCCTGCCCCATTTCTCCTTCCAGTCCGTGAACGACCGATGTCCACAATACCGGGCAAATGCATTGAGCGTCGATTGACTGTACCCTCCACCCGAATTCACAATGCCAAAAAACCGCTTCAACGTCGACACACTCACCCCGAAGCGCGGGTCAAACTCATGAAGTTCTCGCTTCAACACCTCGCAATCGCGGCCCGAGGTCACTTCAAAACCCGCCGCTTCGCTGACAGAAGCCGCGAGTCGACGGATGTCGGAATCGTGGGTGTTGACTTGTTTGGCCATGTTGTCGCTTGGAAAATACACACACACACGGTCTGCAACGCAACTGGCAAAAAAAAACCCTGACTCCGAGGAAATCAGGGTTGATGAGATGTAGCTCCGCTAGGAATCGAACCTAGATTTTGGGTACCGGAAACCCACGCACTATCCATTGTACTACGGAGCCAAATCAGATTCCCGTAGCGGGCTGTTGGTGGAGATACGGGGATTCGAACCCCGGACCTCTTGCATGCCATGCAAGCGCTCTAGCCAGCTGAGCTATACCCCCATTGAGTGTTCCGCGTGTCCTCAGCCGTTGCTGAAACGGACGGCAAAGATAGGTGGTTTGATTGCATCCTTCCAAGAAGTGCGCCAACAAAGCGATTCCGCGGTTTGCTCTTCTGTTCACCAGGCTGATTCAGGAGACTTTACGCAAACGAAGCTCGGCTGGTGAGTATGTAATGAACTGGCGCAAAGTCCACACTTCGATGAAGAATCAGGTGTTTCCCCTGAAGCATTTGCAGCATCCTCAACGTGCTGATGTTTTGACCAGATCGACTCTTTTTCGTCCAAGGGACAGTTTCAATGCGGTCACCTGATCGTTTTCCCCTCGGACAACTCGACCGAACATGTCTCCGTAAATGAATTCCTCGCCAGACTTTGGGTAAATCCGAAGTTTTTCCACTGCAGAGGTGTCGCTTTTGTCTTTGCTCGTCCCGAGAAGCTGTCCATCTGAATGTGTCACAGTCAAGTCAAATTCAGAGCCAGAATACTCTCCGACAATATGCTGGCACGATGCCGCATCAAACAACAATGTGGAATCCAATTCCAGCTTCATTTCATCCACAAGTCGCTCATGAATGTCCAGGGCTCTGCGACGAAAATTCAAGGTGTAGCGAATGTGATTCCTCAAGTTGATGAACTGAAAATGAACCACTGCGTTGAAATAAAACGGATCCTGCAAACAAAAGTCAATCATGTCTTCAGGCATCTCCCGATTCAGAAAGAGATCCCCATACCATGTCTGTTCTTCCTTGTATTTCTTGTGATAATCCAAGGCGTTGTTGATTGTCACTTCATTCACCAAATCCAGATATGTTTTGTCGGTGCCATAGAGGGTCTTGAGTTCCAACAAGATGGTCCTTTGCGCCTGGGACAACGCATCCTGACTGTTGACAAGATTTAAAAACGCCTCCACACTCACTTCTGCTTCTTGTTGCGTCAGCAGCACAAGTCCATATTCCCAGTTTTCGCGATAGTCTTGTCTCGTGACACGGCGCATCAAAATGTCATAAACCAAAGTGTCTTTCCCCCTGTACTGCTCCAAAACGAGGTTGCAATTCTGGATGTTCAGCGCCAATTCATCGTGCACCTGACCGAACAGGTAATGCGTGTGCTCCCTGGCGTTGCGACGCTCACCCCACATGTCAATTTGGAACGCCAAGAGAATCCCAACCACCACAAACACCACTTCTCCAATGGCATACTTCCAATAGGCTGAAGCGTTGCTCTCATCGAGACTCGCCGCGCGCATTTTGCGAAACAACTTCATTTCTTGTCGAGCGCGAGTCTGACGAAATCAAATTGCGAGGTGCCCAGAGAAATGGTCAACCCACTCACCGCGTCCGACGAGTCTCGAACGAGCCTGCAGAAGTTGCCGTCAAACGAAAAAGCATCCAACACTTCGGGGTACATCCGCTGTTCGTCGAACACGACCCCATCTGACTTCCGAATTTTCTTTCCAATCAACTTCCCATCTGCCATCACCACTTCCAAATCGTAAAAGCCTGAGTACATCCCCACGGCATCAAGACTCTGTGACGCCGGGAAAAGCAACATGGAATCCTCTTCAAATCCCATTTCTTCTGACAGCCGC